>JAAZAH010000310.1 GCA_012514415.1 Sandaracinaceae bacterium | reverse complement strand
CCTCGGCGATCGGCGCGAATCGGATGAGCGGTATCGGCCCCCTCTTTATCAGCAACCCCATCACGCTGGTGCCGCTCTATTACGGCGCGTGGCGACTCGGTGCGCTGGTCCTTGGCGAATCCATTGCGGCGCTCCCGCCTCCCCTCGTGCAGCCCGAGGGCACGTTGACGATGGCGAGCATCGCAAGCGTCGGCATCGAGCTGTGGATCGGTAGCTTCATCCTTGGTGGCGTCGCCGCAGTGCCGGCGTATTTTGCGTCTCGCTGCGCCGTTGAGCGTTTTCGCCAACCCAATCGGAGCCTCACAGACGAGGGGACTCAAGACGCTGAAGCCGCCTGAGCGCTGCGCTTTACCCTAACGCGACGGGACGGCGCGGGGCGAGACGATGATATTTCGGCTGGGATCCGGGTAAAGTGCGAGGTAGCCCTCGCTCCCCTTGGGCAGACGATCGCCCGTGATGGGACAAATAGAATCGTTGGCGACGACCAGCGCGGTAAAGCCCAAGGCCCCATCGAGGATGGAGTGATTCCAGCTCGACTCATCGCTCGGAGCGCTCTCTTCGGAGTGCGCGACGCCCGTGGCACGCTCAACGAAACCCGACCGAGCGCGATCGAGCGGCTGCCTCAGTCGTTCGCGCTCACGCGCAACGCGCTCGGCCACCTCGCGGATCTCCCCCTCGGCAACACGCCCGAGCGAATCCATCGCCTCGATCGTATCCTCCAGGATGGCGCGGACGAGGTTCGAAACGGGCATACGGAACGATTCGGCGAGGTTTTTGAGCTCCTGCTCGAGGACCGCTGGAACGCGTGTATGAAGAACTTTTTCTTTTCGCGGCTTCCTCGGCCGGCCGGCCTCCTTTGCCGTCTCCTTTGGATCCACGTTCGCTCTCTTTTTCGCCTCTTCCATCGCCTCTTGTCTTACGCCCTTCGTTTCGCTTGGATTCTGCCCCATGGGCCGCGCTTTTTGCGCTGTCTCATCGCCGGATTGCGCGCTCTGCCCGGTGCTCACCGCCATCTTTTCTACGGAATCGTTCGTCATTGCATGAAATACACAGTGTGACACATTCCGCCTCAGTTTCAATCCCGTCTTGGGAGCATCTGAGCCGAATTTTCCTTCAACTCACCAAGAAAATCGACGAAAACCGCGAGAAAGATTGAATCCCTTCGGGTGATTTTCTATCGAAGAAGCATGATGAAGAAGATCCTCCTATTCTCGCTTTTTATCGGCCTTGTCGGATGTGCGGACGGGCCACGACAAAACGATGCGACCAGCGGCGATGAAGGCGCGCCCTCGACGGCCGAATCGCTGCGCTCGGAAACCGAGATGGACGATGGATCCGGCAGAGAAACGTCCGAGCGGGAGCACCAAGAGGTAGAAGCGGTAGAAGAGGCAGCGGAGGCCGCGCCGGATGAGGGGGCGCGGGCGGGAAGCGGACTCAGCCACGATCGGAGCGGCTGCGCCCCCGCCGGCTGCAGCGGTCAGATCTGCGCCGAGGCCGGTGCGGAAATCATGACGACGTGCGAGTTCCGCCCCGAGTACGCCTGCTATCAGAAAGCGACCTGTGAGCGACAGCCGAGCGGCGCCTGCGGCTGGACCGAAACGGACGAACTCAGGGAATGCCTCCGCGAGGCGGGCTCGAATCGCTCAGTGCTTCAGTGAGCCCGAGCGAGCCGCCCACGCAGAGATATCGCGCCGAAAGCGCATGCGGAGGAAGCGGCTCCGCGCATTTTGTATGGAAGTGCGCCGCTCTGACCGAAGCCAAGCAGGGCGCCTCAAGGTGCGCAGACGGTCCCCCGCGCTGGACGCGCTCGGTTCAAGGCCGCTTTAGCGCGGCCTAAGTCTCGCTGTAAGCTCGGGAGAGCGCGTCCTCGGCCCGTTGTAGCCGAGGACCTCGCCAAAGCGCGATTTCGCCCCCTGATCGTTCCATTCGCGGACCCACGCCTCAACCTCTTCATGTGTGCGTCCGACGAAATTCCAAAAGAGGATGAGCTCCTCCTCGAAGGGCTCACCGCCGATCAATAGAAGCTCGGCATCGTCGTGGAGCCGGAGGTCGACCGAGTCGCGCCCCATCCCCAGATAGAGGAGCTCGCCCGGTTCGATCGGCTCGCCCGCGACCTCGCCTCGTCCCGTCAGCATGAGGGCGCCGTGCTCGAAGTCGCGTCTCAGCGGGAGCGTCGTCTCACCTTCTCCACGGAGATCGAGGGCGATGAGCGGCGTATAGACGCGCGTCGGAGCCTGATGGCCCTCGAACTCGCCCGCCAGAACCATCACGCGGAGGCCATCTCGATGAAGGCGCGGAAGCTCCGGATAATGCT
>JAAZAH010000309.1 GCA_012514415.1 Sandaracinaceae bacterium | reverse complement strand
GATCATCGATGCGGGCACGAATCTTCTCGAGCGCGCTCCGCGAGGCTCGCATCATCGACGCTCGCATGCGCTAAAAGCCAAGCGCTTGCCTGAGGCGACGACGGCGGGCGGGACGCATGCTTTATTGTACCCGGCTCCACGTGCCCCCACCGCCCATTCGCTTCAAGCTTCGCTCAAAGGTGACCGAATGAGCGACGTGACGAAAGCAGATGTCCACACCCGCATCCAAACCAGCTTCGAGAAACAAGGCTTGATGAAGCTCCTAGGCGCAGAGCTGCTCGAGGTGGAGCGGGGGCGCGTCGTGATTGGGCTGCGCGCCCGTCCCGAGCTCAGTCAACAGCACGGCTTCATGCACGCGGGAGCGACGGGCGCCATCGCCGATAGCGCGGGCGGATACGCGGCGCTCACGATGTTCCCGCCCGGCGCTGAGGTGCTCAGCGTCGAGTACAAACTGAACCTTCTCGCGCCCTCCGCGGGCGATCGCGCCGAGGCCGTCGCGAAGGTGGTGCGCGCCGGTCGAACGCTCACCGTCTGCACACTCGAGGTCTATAGCCTCAAGGGCGAAGGTCCGACGGAAGAGCGAAAGCTCGTCGCCTTGGGTCAGCAGACGCTTTATTGCGTTCAGCCAAAAGACGACGAGAGCCGCTGAGCTTCAAAGGGCCGCAAGACAGCGACAGGCGCTCAGAGCTTTCGCACAATCAGGGTGCAGGTCCGCTCACCCTTGGGTTCACCTTCGATGAATTCCGCGCTAAAGCGCGCGCCTTGGTTCGCCCTTTGATTGCGGCAAAAGCTCTCGACGAGCCCCCACTCAAAATGGCGCGGATAAGGCGTCTCGCAATGGATCTCGACGGCGCCGTCTGGCAGCCGATGGCTCAAATAGCGTCCGACGTTCCCCTTGTGGTTTTGTCGGTAAACGTCGTTGAGGTTAAGGAGGAGCGTCTCGGTATCGCTCGGCGGGATGTCCGCGCTCTCGATGATGTTTCGCCCGACGTCGCGAAGCTTTGCTGCGCCGACCAGCTCTTCGATCGCTTTGAGTGCATCGAGCCATCGCTGAAGGGGGACGAAGTTCTCGGGGCGGAGGTCGGCGAGCTCGAGCTGATGCCTCTCGATCAACCGTCGCCCCACGTCTGGGAGAAGGCGGAACGCTTCGAGGGTCGCGCGGACGTTGGCCGCTCGAACCACGGCTTGGGGATCGGGGGAGGTGTATTCCATGGGGGCTCGATGAATCCGTGAGAGGCCGCGTGGTTAAGCGCAACGGGCGGCATTCTCAATAGAAAAAGCGCTCATTTCCCCCGAAACCCGCATAAATACGGCCAGAAAAGGGAATATCCCTAAATTGGGACGCTCGCGAGACGATCGCCGCTCCCGCCGAGCGCGCCCCTCATCGCGCGCGCATCGCTTGAAAATAAGCTTCGAGAACGGCCGTCGCGGCAGAGGAAGGAGTCAGTTCACCGCGGTTGACGCGCGCCTCGAGCTCGCTTGTCTTCGCGGCGATGTCGTCGTTTTGCCGAAGTGAAGAGAGAAGGCCGTCTTCGATCATATTCCACATCCAGTGGATGGCCTGCTCACTCCGCTTCGTCTCGAACTCGCCCGTCTCGATCATCAGCGCGCGATGCTTCAGGATCTGCTCCCAGATCGCATCGAGCCCCGTGCCCTCGAGCGCAGAGCAAGCGAGGACAGGAGGCTGCCAGCCCTTTCGCGAACCACGCATCAAATGAAGCGCCGTTTGAAGCTCCCTTCGCGCGAGCTGGGCGCGCTTCACATTGTCGCCATCCGCTTTATTGATCGCGAGGATATCCGCGACCTCAAGGATGCCGCGTTTGATCCCCTGGAGCTCATCGCCGGTACCGGCGATCATGAGCACAAGATAGACATCCACCATCTCGGCGACGACCGTCTCACTCTGGCCAACCCCGACGGTCTCGATGATCACGGTATCAAAGCCGAAGGCCTCGCAGAGCAGCATCGTCTCACGCGTCTTGCGGTGCACGCCGCCTAGCGTGCCGCTGCTCGGTGAGGGGCGAATGAACGCGGTCTCCTCACGAGACAGTCGCGCCATTCGGGTCTTATCGCCGAGGATGCTCCCGCGACTGACGGTGCTCGAGGGATCGATGGCGAGCACGGCGACGCGCTTCCCTTGCTCGGTGAGCATCATGCCGAACGCGTCGATGAACGTGCTCTTCCCCGCTCCAGGGATGCCGCTGATGCCGATGCGGATCGCATTCCCCGTATCCGGGAGAAGCATATTGAGAAGCCGCTGAGCATCTTCGAAATCCGAAGCGCGCTCACTCTCCACGAGCGTGATGGCGCGAGCGAGCATCGCGCGGTTGCCCGCGCGAATGCCCGCATAGAGGTCTTCGACGCTCGGTCTCGCCATTTTAGGAAAGTTCGGCTTCGAGCGCGTCGAGGAGCTCGAGGGCCGCGTCCGAGATGACGGTTCCGGGGCCGAAGATCGCCGCCGCACCCGCTTGGCGGAGCGCTTCGTAGTCCTGCGGCGGAATCACACCACCGACAACGACAAGGATGTCTTCACGGCCAAGTGCTTTGAGTGCCTTCTTGAGCTCGGGGACGAGGGTGAGGTGGCCGGCGGCGAGGGAGCTCGCCCCAACGACGTGGACATCGTTCTCGACCGCTTGTCGCGCGGTCTCTTCGGGCGTCTGAAAAAGCGGACCGACGTCGACATCAAAGCCCAAATCGGCAAAGGCCGTCGCGATCACTTTCTGACCGCGATCGTGCCCGTCTTGGCCCATCTTTGCGATGAGGATCCGCGGACGACGACCGAAGCTCTCAGCGAATGCGTCCGCCTTCGCTCGGGCCCGTTGCACACTCTCTTCTTCACCTGCTTCGCTCTCGTACACGCCTTGAATGCTCCGAATCGTGGCCTCGTAGCGGCCAAAGACCTTCTCGAGAGCGTAGCTGATCTCGCCCACGGTGGCTTTTGCGCGCGCGGCATCGATCGAGAGCTCGAGGAGATTCCCTTCGCCCCGCTCTGCGGCCTGGGTCAGCGCGTTCAGCTTCTCTTCAAGGACGCGCGGATCGCGCTCTTTTCGGAGACGCTCGAGCTTTGCGAGCTGCGCTTCACGGACCGCGCGGTTGTCAACCTTAAGGACATCGATCGTCTCTTCCTTGTCGAGCTTGTAGGTGTTGACGCCGATGATCTTTTGACGGCCGGAGTCGATGCGCGCTTGGGTCCGAGCGGCCGCCTCCTCGATGCGGAGCTTCGGAAGCCCTGCCTCGATCGCCTTGGTCATTCCGCCGAGCTCCTCGATCTCTTGGATATGCGCCCACGCGCGCTGCGCCAGATCGTGAGTGAGCCTCTCGACGTAATAGCTTCCGCCCCAAGGATCGATCACCTTTGTGGTGCCGCTCTCCATCTGAAGGTAGAGCTGCGTGTTCCGCGCGATGCGCGCGCTGAAATCGGTCGGAAGCGCGATCGCCTCGTCGAGGCTGTTGGTGTGGAGGCTTTGTGTATGCCCCTGAGTGGCCGCCATCGCCTCGATGCAGGTCCGCGCGACGTTGTTGTAGACGTCTTGCGCCGTGAGGCTCCAGCCGGACGTTTGGCAGTGCGTGCGGAGCGCCATGCTCTTCGGGTTCTTCGGGTTGAAGTCCTTGATGAGCTTGGCCCAGATCATCCGCGCGGCGCGCATCTTCGCGATCTCCATGAAGAAGTTCATGCCGATCGCCCAGAAGAAGCTGAGCCGCGGAGCGAATTCATCGATCGCAAGCCCGCTCTGGATGCCCGTCCGCACGTACTCGAGGCCGTCGGCGAGCGTATAGCCGAGCTCGAGATCCTGTGTCGCCCCGGCCTCCTGCATGTGATAGCCGCTGATGCTGATGCTGTTGAAGCGCGGCATATGCTTTGAGGTGTAGGCGAAGATGTCCGCGATGATCTTCATCGAGGGGGTGGGCGGATAGATGTACGTATTCCGCACCATGAACTCTTTGAGGATGTCGTTCTGGATGGTGCCGCTCAGCTTGTCGGGGCGGACCCCCTGCTCCTCGGCCGCGACGACGTAGAGCGCGAGACAAGGCAGGACTGCGCCGTTCATCGTCATCGAGACGCTCATCTGATCGAGCGGGATCCCATCGAAGAGGGTGCGCATATCGTAGATCGAGTCGATCGCGACACCCGCCATGCCGACGTCGCCCATCACGCGCGGATGATCCGAGTCGTACCCTCGGTGTGTTGCGAGATCGAAGGCGATGGAGAGCCCCTTTTGACCCGCGGCGAGGTTTCGTCGGTAAAATGCGTTGGACTCCTCAGCGGTCGAGAAGCCCGCGTATTGCCGGATAGTCCAAGGGCGCTGGATGTACATCGACGAATAAGGGCCGCGAAGGTAGGGCGCCTGTCCCGGGATCGTGCCGAGATGGGCGACATCCGAGAGGTCACCCTTGGTGAAGAGGCGCTTCACCGGGATGCCTTCGGGCGTTTCCCAAAGCGCGTTCGCAGCGTCGCCCGCTTCGGCGCGCCAATCCTCGGAGCTTCCGGGCGTCGGGGTGGCCTCCGGGGCGTCAAAATCGAGCGTCGAAAAATCAAGGAGTGAGGACATCGTTAAACCCCCATCGCTTCGTAAAGGCCAGCGAGGATTGAGTAGATATCGGCGCCGAGCGAGACGAATTCGTCGATGCCTTCGTCCCGCTCGCCCTCGCCCGAGGGCTTGCCTGCAAGGAGGACCTTGAGAGGAGAGGCTTCGCGGAGCGCGCGAGTGAGGTCTGGGAGCGCCTCGGAATAGCGCGCATCGGAGCCAGCGATCATCGCGATTTTTGCGCCTGAAGCGAGGTACGCCGCGCGAAGAGCGGCCGGCTCGTCGATCTCCTTGGCCTCGATGGCTTCGAAGCCTCCGGCCGCGAGAAAGTTTGCGCTGAAGGTCGCTCGCGCGGTGTGTTCCGCAACGCTTCCGAGGAGGGCAAGAAAGACTTTGGGTCGCTCGCCCGTTCGCTCGAGGAGTGCATCGCTCTTATCGCGAAGGGCTTCAAAGAGCCGAGCGATCGGACGCGGCTTGATCGGCTCGATGGCGAGGATGGCTTCTCCGTCATCGAGGGTGACGCGGATCGCGTCGAGCCTGGCGCCCTTTTCGAGCGCGCGGATGACGCTTTCGGTGAGCGCCGACGGATCCTCATCGCGGATCGCACGGCTCAGCTCCATCAACGCGAGCTGGCGGGCGTCCGCGTCCTCGTTGCCGAAGGGCCGACCGCGATCGGCGTCGATGAGCTCGGGGGCGATGGGGGCTCGTTCGACCCTCGCTTCGGTCAGGTTCGGGAACTCGCTCACGCCGAGGATCGGCCGCTTCCGCGAACGGACGGCGAGCTCACGCGCGCGCTCCGTTTCTTCGAGCCAAGATGCAACGCGTCCCGACTTGAGCGCATTTTCCATCCCGCCGGCCGACTCGAGCTGGCGGAAGACCTCCCACGCGGCGCGCGCCATCTCTTCGGTGAGACGCTCAATGAAATAGCTTCCTCCGGCGGGATCGACCACATCCGCGACGCGGGCCTCTTCTCGGAGGATGAGCTGGGTGTTGCGCGCGATGCGGAGCGAGAAATCATCGCTCGATTCGAGGGCGATATCAAAGGGCGCGGTCGCGACGCTATCGGCGCCGCCGACCGCAGCGGCAAAGCTCTCGGCCGTGCTCCGAAGAAGATTCACCCAGGGATCACGGCGGGTCTTGGTGAACCGACCATTGCGGGCGTGGATGAGGAGGCGCTGCGCCTTCGGAGAGCCGCCCGCCGCGTGAACGACTTTGGAGACGAGCAGACGCATCGCCCGAAGCTTCGCGATTTGCTCAAAGAACTCGCCTCCAGTGGATAGGGCGAGGTCGATGCGCGGCGCCGCCTCATCGACGGGATGTCCCCATTCGACGAGCTTCCGGAGGTAAGCGACGAGCGTCGAGAGTGCGAAGGCGAGTTCATCGACGGCCGTCGCTCCGGCCTCGGCGTAGGGGGCCGTATCGACGCGGAAGACCCGAAGGTCCGTCTCCCGGATGCCGTAGTCTGCGAGGGCGCGCGCTTCGCGATACACACCTCGGAGTCCGGAGGAGAGGCTGCCGTCTCGTGCGAGCGCGCCGAGGGGATCGACGCCCAGGCTGCCGCGGAGCTTCGAGAGCGCAACGCCCCTCGCGCGAGCGAGAGCGAAGAACGCGCAGCTCACGCCGAGAAAATCGGCGCCGGGAGAGAGACAGAGATCGCGCGACTCGAGATCGACACCGCTCAAAACTTCTTCGAGATCGGCCGGGCTCAGGATTCGAACGCCGCGACTCAGGCCAAGCTCGATGAAGAGCCCTTCGACCCCTCGATCGAGATCGTGCTCGATCTGCATGCGAGCGACGCTCGGACGGGGCTCACTGTATTCTTGGCGGATGATCCAACCGCGACGCGCCGCATCCCCTCCGCGTGTATAAGGCGGCAGCCCGGGGAACTCCGATCCTTCACGCGTATTTTCTTCGGTATAGAGGGGCTCAAGGGGAAGCCCACCCTCGGTCGTTCGCCTCAGGGAGTCGACGGTCGCACCGCGGAGATCTTTTTCGATGAGTGCCTCCCACGCGGCGAGATCCGCCGGTGCGAAAGTCTCATCGATACGAAATTTTGAGTCGGCCATAGTTGAATCACGCGTTTACCTGAAGCCGAACGCTCCGGCAATCAGGTGCGAGGAAGGGATAGCACGCGTTCGGAAGTGGATCTCCGAAATTTTGGCCTAGAATCTACCGTTCTAGCGATAGGGAGCGAAAGGCTCGCGGCTGGTGCGGCGCGCATTGAGCGCCTCGATCTCGCTTGGAGTGAAGGCCGCCTCGCTTTCCTCGGGCGCGTTCTCTCGGATGAAGCGGAGGATGAGGGCCCTCGCGCGCTCTCCCATTTCGTCCTCGGAGAGCTCGTCCCACACGCGGAAAATCGCCCGTCGCTTGGCCGAAAGATCCCGCGAGGCGTTCCAGATCGTCATGAGCTTCGTTTCGATCCGGCGAAGGCCGCGCTCCATCTCCTTTTTGCGATGCTCGGCCATCAGCTTCTCGCGAAGCTCCTCTGAGCCCTTCATCACGTACTCGCGCTCGGCTCGATAGGGATCGGAGCCGCGCCGGCGGTGAGCTCCGTCGGCAAGATCGAAGGAGAAGCGTACGCCGGCGGATTTGCCGTCGTCCGTGCCGAGATCGGAGAAGTTCATGCCTTCGCGATCGGAGAAGACAATGGTTCCGTCCGGGTTGATGCGCGCGGAGAAGGCGTGCCCTTGATAGGTGTAGGAGCCGTCGCGGCGCGGCATAAAGCGCGGCGCCTCGCGGGGAACGGCCCAATCTTTGGAGTTCGCTTGCGCGCTAAGGAAACCGCTGTGTTCACGGTTGAGTTCCGAACGGCGATCGGCGACGGTGGGACGACGATCTTCTTGGTAGGAGGCACGAGGGGCGTTTCGCCCCATTTCCGAGGAGAGGGCGGAAAGCGCGACGGCGCGGGGATCGACGCGCAATCCGTTTTTTGTCGAGATGCCCTCAGCGCGGCGACGTGCTTCGAGTTCCTCCGGTGTTTCCTCCCTTCCGTCGTCGGGCTCGGGTCCGTCGTCGGGCTCGGGCGGCGTCGAGTCTGGAGCGGGCTCGGCTTCGCTGGGACGCTCGGTTGGGATGACCGCATCGCTCGGTCGGCGCTCGGTTCGACGTGGCGCGATGGCGCTGGGGGCGCTCGGGGTACGGGGCGGCGGATCGGCGGACGGCCTCTCGGGCGGTGGCTCAGGGAGGCGGATGGGCTCGTCAGGGCGTTCGAGCGGCTCGAGCACCATGAACTCGATGGGTGACTCATCGGGAAGCCTGATGGGTGCGGAGGGCATGCGCGCAAGCGAAGCCGATGCCACAGCGCCCGTGAGCGCGTGTGCTCCGATCGAAAGGAGAAGAGCCCAAAAAAGGACGGGCGAGCGCTCATGTTGGCGAGAGCTCAAGCCGGTGCCTCCTTATCGTGGGCTCGTCCGGTCTTCGGGGCGTATACGGGTGAGGATCGCGCAATCTTCCGCAGCGATGCGTCGACGCAGCGTTGTAGGCGCCCCAAAGCTCGGAGGGAGGGATGTTGATTGCCCGAAAAGTGCACAAGAAGACCCCGGATGACTGTAGCGCCAAGTTTAGACGATGAAAGCGCAGATTCGATCCGTTTAGATTACGTGGGGAACGCGCAGCTTGTCGTTGTCTTCCTGTCTTCCGGTTTTTGGATGCTCTTGCGGCCCATCCGCGAACGGGGACTCCTATGCGGGGCCGCGGAGACTCGCAACGCGGCGCAAAATCTGCGTATAATCGCGCGCGTGGGCGCAGTATCGTCGGCACATCCGTCCCGTGATTCGACGAAGAACCAATCTCGCCCTAAGAATGCGAGCGAATGAGCACCTCCCTCGAGATCCTCCCGGACACACAATCGGGCGCTAGCGCTCGGAGCTTGCGTTCCCGTTTGATCGCCATTTTCGCCGTCTCTCAGGTCCTGGCGATGGTCGGTTCCGCCATCTATCGCCTCACGCCCCTCGCTCTCGAACCGATTCTCGACGGTTCGCTCACGCCACCGCTCACGGTCGCCATGGTGATGTGGGTGATTTTCAATGCGTACGCCGAAGGCTATCGGGGCTTTCAAAAGAGGTTCAGTCCACGGACCGTCGCGCGTGCAGCATACCTCGGCGAAAACCCGCGGCCGCTCGATGTGCTCTTCGCCCTTCCCTTCAGCATGGGGCTTTATTTCGCGAACCGACGACAGCTGATCGTAAGCTGGGTTTTTCTTTTGGGACTTGCGGCGCTCATCACCTTCGTGCGCGCGCTCCCGCAGCCGTATCGCGGAATCATCGACGCCGGTGTCGTGATTGGCCTTGGCTGGGGGGCGCTCAGCTTGGTCTACTCGCTTTATCGATATCTCGTGACGGGCGACGTCGAAATGGATCCGGAGCTGCCGGAGCACGCCGCGGGGCGCTAGTTCTACCTTCAGTTTTGGGCGACAGGCCCCGGCGCACCGGCTTCGATCCAAGCCCGCACTTTTTCAATCGCGCGCGGAAGTCGGCCGTTGCGGGGCATGGGATCGCCGCAAATCGGGCGTTCAGCAGCCGGAATCAGCGGGTCGGTCATCTTATGGAGGAGGTACGAGGCATCGGGATCGCCCGGGACGATGAAGTCGGTGGGGAGCGCTTCACGTGCGGACTCGGTCTCGCAGTGCGCGGTATCGCCGGGAGCGCGGGCGAAGAGTTCGCTATAAGCGAGCTCGAGGGAGTCCATCCGTAGGTCGGGTGATGCAGCGTCGTGACAGCCGGCGAGCGCGCAACTCGGCTGAAAGACCTCGGCATAGAGCCGCTCGAAGGTCATGAGGCCGGGGGCGCGCTCTTCCTCGCAGAGGGGGCTCCGATGGACGCCGCGATCACCCGAGATGTTTGGGAGCGTGGGATCGGTGGCTTCGACGATGGGGGCGCCACAGGCGAGCCAGTTGCGGACGAGTTCTCGCCCCTCTTCGGTTTGAATGGACGGGAGCGCG
Organism: Sandaracinaceae bacterium; assembly: GCA_012514415.1. Taxonomy (GTDB): domain Bacteria; phylum Myxococcota_A; class Polyangia; order Polyangiales; family Houyiibacteriaceae; genus JAAYBZ01. The sequence goes on along the minus strand of JAAZAH010000309.1, from coordinate 5,442 downwards.
TCTCCGAAATGGCATTGGCCGAGGCGGTACTCGAGGTGGCGGTAGCCACCCTGGGCGAGGTTTTCATCGGGATCGGCGCCGGGCGGCATGGCGCCCCGATCGATGAGGGTGAGCATGGCCTCGGCGTGCCGGAGGATGTTCTCGCGGCTTCGGGTGAGCATCGCTTGATGGCCCTCGGGGAGGGGCTCGCGGACGTCTTCGATGACGGCGATTGGCAATCCGAAGTCGAGGCCGAGCGGTACCCCGTACCGATCCCGACCTTCTGCGCCTTCATCATGGCATCGGCCTGCGGCGCAGCCCGTGTGGACTAGGGCTTGTCCGGCGAAGCTTATTCGTCCCTCGGGATCGACGGCGAACCGCATCAGAGAGTCCTCGTCACAGTCGTTGATGGTCGAGCGGCAGCCGATGAGCGCGACTGAGAGGAGCAACCAACGGAAAAGTCTCAGTACAGCCATTCGAACCCCGCTCCGAACCGAATCTCGGAGATGTCGAGCGCTTGACGCAACTTGCCCGTTGCCGTGAGCGACTCGGCGCGCGCGCGAAGCAGGAAGGCGCGATTGTAGACGTAGCCGGCGCCAAAACGGAGGGCGAAGACTTCGGAGAGCTTGTAGCGCACGTCGAGATCGAGGCCGATGCGGAGGCCGAAGCGCGGTCCACCGTGGGTGGTGTAGCGCTGACGCCGCGCAATATCGATGGCTTCTTTGAACTCGCCCCCGGGAATGAGGATTGGCATGCCGACGCGACCGCCAACCAGTAGGTCAAGCTTTGGGCGAATGGGGACGGTGCCCTCCATCAGAAAATCGAGGATGAGACGCTGGCCGAACGTGCGTTTGTTATTCCCCGAGTCGATCATGCGATAGCGCTGAAAACCGGCGTAAGCGAACGAGCCACCAAGCCGGAACCTTTCCTTGATGCCGTGAAGCGTTGCAAAGACGAGCGCGCCGGAGACGCCGCGCAGGGTGGTGTTCCGCTCGATAATGGAGCGATTGACCGTGGAGTGTTTGAGATGCGTCCCGAACCCGATATTCATCGCGCCGCCGAGGTAAAGGGAGGACGGCGCCTTGAGGTCGTTGGGTGTTTTCGTCCGCTTTCCGTTGTCGGCGTAGGTTGTGGACGCGGCGAGGAAGAGGGCGAGGAGGGTTAAGAGTTGGAGTATGGGAGGGCGCATCGCTCGGGATGGTATCGGAGACTGCGCGTGTTTTGGAAGTGGGTTCCAGGTTGCCGATCGGCGAGCGCGGAGCGAACCTCCAATCGGTCATCGGACCTCACCGCATTGGATCCGTCCCACATCGTGCTCGCCGCACGCCGAACGCCACTTTGATGGCCGGGAGCACCCCAAACCATGCCGAGCCGTGCGGCAAACCAAGCTCAGCTCAGTCGTCCCCGCTGGAGCACAGCAATGACCGCTTGCTTGATTCGAAACGTTCCGCCGGGAGCCCTTAGAACGTGAGAACGGCAGGCTCCGTGTCGCAACGCCGTGCCCCGGCCTGCAATTTCTCTGCTTCGTCAATCTCGCCTTCGATGCCTTCCTCGGTCAGGCACCCGTAGCGTCGACACATGAGATACGTGCCTACCGGAAACAGAACGTATTTATCCGAGTGACGGAAAGTCATCATGGCGCGAGCGTACGCTTCGCGGAACAAGGCAAGGGTCGCTCGCGCTTGGCGAATGGCTTCCGCCACAACGCCCTTATACGTCGGCCGATATTTTGAACGCCCGAGCGACGGAGCTCGGCGCCAGATATCGACAGAGAGCACACGCTTCATCCCGAGAAACCCAAGATTCTTCGCAGCACGCTCCTCGCACGCGGCCGCCACATGTCGAGCAATCGTCTCTTTGAGAGCTCGCTCCGCGCCTTCTTCCCCAAGCTCGTCAAGAAGTAGCTTCGGAGCGCTCGTCCGAAAAACCGCCTCGTCCGGCAACTCAGAGCGCGGGCCAAAACATGCGGGCCGCGAAAGGCGCCGTGAATAAACCTCGAGTGGCTCCGGCTCGGCCACACCAAAAACCCCAGTGTACTCGCTCGGAGCGCTCACACATCCCGCCGCGACAGGATTGGCGCGAACGTACGCAAGCGCTTCAACCACCGCGTCCCTCCCTACGAGGCGCTGCACGGGAACACCACCGACATGCCAGATGGGTCCCTCAATCGCGTGCATCTTCTTTAGGCCGAGCGCGATCGTCCGATGTGCATACGCCGTAAACTCCGGATGAAGTCCGCGCGGATCGCTCGCGATCACATGGACGTGGGTACTCATGATGCAAAGAGCGTGGAGGACCAGCCCATAGCGCTCGGCGGCGAGAGCGTATGCGTACTGAATGAGTCTGACGGTTTCTGGTTTCGGAACGAGGAAAAAGTACCCGTTGAGCGTTCGACGCTGAATGTGAACGATGTCTCCTTTAAAGACCGGGCGTGCTTGGGTCTTGATTCTCATGCCCATCTTTATCGGGATCCACGTTTGGATCTTTCGTACGGCCTTCGAATTTCACCTGTGCACCAAACAAATTTAAACAATTTTCCGCCACAGCCGGAAAGCGGTTGGACGGGAAAAACAACCGGGAAAAACAACCTGGACCCCACCGGCGAAGGCCCCTTGAGAAGACGGCCCCCAAAACGGTAACCTGAATCCGTGAAGATCCACGACGGCAACCTGACCCCCAGCAACGGCAACCTAGCTCCTGCCCGCCTCGCGCGCCTCGCACTCGCCTTCCTCACCCTCACCCTGATCAGCTGCAAGGACGAGCCCCTCTTCGATCCCGCCACGCCCGCCCGTGGCCCCGGTCAGTTCGTCGGACGCGACGTTCCCCTGAACCAGGACTTCTCCGGGGGCGTCAGCAGCTCCCGCCCAACCGCCAACCCGAATCCACCCTCAGACGGACGCTGCGACGCCGATTGCCAACGCTATTGCGACAACCTAGAGCTTGCAAACCCGCTCGATCGCGCCCTCTGCCCCACCCTCTGGGGCGTCGGCCGAGAGACGCGTCCCGTCGACGAGATCGAGCTGTGTCGCCGCCTCTACGCGGATCTCGCCGGCTACCTCCCCTCCCTCTACGAAATCGAGCGAAGCTGCATCGGCGTCGATAAAGACGTTCTCGTCAAACGCCTCATCTTCTCCGAGGACTTCGTGCGCAAACAGCGACAGCGCTGGGCCGACCGACTTCAGTACAACGATCAAACCGTCAACTTCGAGCGCATCTACGATGCGGATGACGTCGTCACCAAGACCTATCGTGGACTGCTCCGCTACGACGAGATGGTCCACGTGATGAGCGCTCACCCCGTCCTCACGCGCCGCTTCGACAGCCCTGGCGATCGCGTCGAAGCGCTCTTCACCACATTCCTCGGCCGCCCACCCTACGAGAACGAGCGAGCCGACCTCGCAAAGCTCTACGTCCTCTTTTACAACGGGGAGTTCGTCCACCCCGTCCTCGGCGCCCGCGTCCCCGATTCCTACATCCAGCACTCATGCGTCAACGAAGAGGGCAACGTCGATCCGAACACCCAAGGCGCCTGCACGAGCATCCTTTTCGGTTACAACGCTGTCATCCTCGAGCCGGATTTTCGCGCCATCGACAACCGCACCTTCGTTGAGAATCTCACGGCCGACGAATGGCGCCTTCTTCAGACCCCCGGCCGCATCATCACGACCTTCGAAGCTGCGTGGGAGCACGCCATCGCCGAGATCTTCCGCGACTACCTCGGGTACGATCTCGCCACGCTGCGGAGCGAGTCTCTCGCTCCGATGATCGCATATCTCTTCGAACATCACGGCGATATCCGCGCGGCACATTACGCCGTCGTCACCTCTCAGCTCTATCTCCAATCAGCCGATTGTTCCGAAGGAAGCTGCGAAGAAGACCCTCCGCTCTACGAGATCGGCCCGCTCAAGCAGATCGACGCCGAAGTCTTCCTCGACTCGATCCTCCGCTTCACCGGGCAGACGATGGGCCGCTGCGACTTCCGCCTTCCTACGGCCATGAACTGGCTCGAGCAGAGTCCTGCTGGCGTCGACCTCGTCCACTATTCCCTATGGAAGCTGAACGAAGAGGGCCGCCTCGATCGGCGTTATGCCGAACTCGCGCAGACGCTCGGCGGCTGCCCCGACAACCAGACGTCGGCGCGATTCCGCTCCATCAGCATCCTGAATACCGCAACCCAAGAGAGCTTTGTTGCCTCGCTTTGCAATCCATCCATGCAGCCCGAATCCGGCGTTCCAGCATCCAACCTCCTACCCGCGGGCATGGATCCCGCGCTCGAAGCCAACGAAGACGACGCCGAGCGAATCCGCGACCATCAAAGTCGTCTCTTCTTCGCCCGCCCCGCCTCGATTGAAGAGCTCGACGAAGCTCGAGCCGCACGCGAAGGCTGCGGGCATTTTTGCACGCGCGAGGAGTTCGCCCGCGCGAGCTGCTACGCCCTCCTCACCAGCAGCGAGATGCTCTTCTACTGAGAGGGGAGTGAGATGAAGCAAGACGCAGATCAGAAGACGAAGCAGACGTCCGAAACGCCGAAGCTGAGCCGCCGAAAGTTCCTCAAGGCAAGCGCAGCAGGCGTCATCGCCGCAGGCTTCCCCTCCATCTTCATTCGCAACGAAGCGCTCGCAGACAACTGCCTCGGAATCGACGGAACGGTTCGCCACGTCCTTTTCATTCGCCTCAACGGCGGATTCCGTTTCCCGGTAGCGTTTAACTCCGACGTCGGCTCCGCCTTTAATCCCTTCGGAACCGTTTCAAATGGTGTTCCCTCCGGCGTCGAATGGGGCGTCGGCTCCCTGCTTGCCCGGACCAACTTCCTCACCGAGGACCTCTCGAACCTAGGCCTTCGCCCGGTTCACGAATCGGCCAACCGAATCACCGTTCTCCCGACGATCGATCACGAGCCCGACGCCCCCGGAGCCGACGGCAACCACACCACCGGGCTTGAGCGCTACCTCACGGGCTACGTCAACGGTGATGCAGGCATCTTTACCCGCCTCTACCGCGGACTCGAAAGCTGCTATTCCGACAATCCGCTCAAGCTCCCACCCTTCGTGATGGGCGCAAACGGCATGGCCCGCGGGCTTGGACATTGGGCTCCCTACCGGCCTCCGGTCCTGAGCGGGGCAACGTTCGATCGCTTCCAAGGCGCCGGCATCGATCCCGACAATCCGCCATGGTACATGCCCATGGTCCATGGTGCCGACGAGCGCCGTCTCATCCGGGCCCACCCCGCGCTCCGCTCCAACATCGAGACCTATATGAGTACGCGCGAGGCCGTCCAGCAATACACGGCCATCTTCGGCTCAGACGCGCTCAAAATCGACGATAACTCCGAAACACCGATCCACGGAATATCGAACCGCGAGCTCTCCGCCGTCTTCGGAAATACCAGCGAGTCAAGGCATACTCGGTTGGCACTTCGCCTCTTTGGCTACGGCTGCCCCGCCGTCTATTTCGACCAAGGTG
>JAAZAH010000308.1 GCA_012514415.1 Sandaracinaceae bacterium | reverse complement strand
TGGAGGATACCGTGGTGGACGCCATGACCGACCATGAGAAGCTGTCGTTGGAGCTGCTGGGCAATGAGGCCAAGCGCCGGGCGTTTACGCTGGTGACCCTGAAGATACTGAAGCAGGAGGAGGGCGTGTTGCTCCGGTTGGGGTGAATACCCCATTCATCGGCCCACGGAACGCTGACACTTCCCGCGGCGCGCCTCAGCTAACCTTCAAGGTTCATCACGGCCGCTCCCAGCGGGGATGCGCCGGCCTGAACGGGAGCTTCAGCTTCCCCATCGCCGCGATGCGCTCCTCGGCGAGGCGATCGGCCGCTTTATAGGTGGGGATGCCGTCGCGCTCGGCGATCTCGAAGATGCTCGTGATGTTGCCGTAGATCATCGAGATCCGCCGCATCGCGCGCTCTTTATTATAGCCCTCGAGCTCGAGCGAGGCGTTCATGACGCCGCCCGCGTTCACGGCATAATCGGGCGCGTAGAGGATGCCGCGCCTCTCGACCTCATCGCCGACCTCATCGCTCTCGAGCTGGTTATTGGCGACGCCGCAGATGATCTTGAACTTGAAGCGGGGGAGGGTGTGTTCGTTGACGGTTCCCCCAAGCGCAGCCGGTGTGTAGACGTCGGCTTCGACATCGTAGATATCGTCAAGCGAGACGGCCTCGGCGCCGAGCTCATCGACCGCGCGGCGGACATTCTCCTCGCGGATGTCCGTGACAAAGACCTTGGCAGCCGCCTCGCGCAGATGCTCAACCACCTTCATCCCGACATGCCCAAGCCCCTGAACGGCAAAGCTATAGCGGCCGAGCTCTTCGTTGCCAAAGCGCCGCTGGAGGCTCGCCTTGAGCCCCTGCATCACGCCAAAGGCCGTGAAGGGAGAGGGATCGCCCGAGCCGCCATGGACCTCGTGGACGCCTGTCACATAGGCCGTCTCTTGGAAGATATATTCGATATCGTCGACGTTCACGCCGACGTCTTCGGCCGTGATATAGCGCCCGCCGAGCGACTCGACGACGCGCCCAAAGGAGCGAAAGAGCGCCTCCGATTTATCCTTCGCCGGATCGCCGATGATCACGGCCTTGCCGCCGCCGATGTTGAGGCCGGCTGCCGCGTTCTTATAGGTCATCCCGCGCGAGAGGCGGAGGGCGTCTCGGAGCGCGGCCTCTTCGGTCTCGTAAGGCCACATGCGGAGCCCGCCCAGCGCCGGCCCGAGTACGGTGTTGTGGATTGCGATGATGGCCTTCAGGCCGACCGATTTATCTTGGAAAAAGAGGACCTGTTCGTGATCGTGCGTTGAAAGCTTCTCAAAAATCATCGCTTACTCCGGTCGCGTTTTATGGGCCGCCCGCGAGAAAAAATCCAGCGCTCAAGATTCAGCGCGCAAAGATTCTCTCTCGGGCGTCTCGAGGTCGAGGCGTAAACGAAAAACGCCCCGGAGTTCCGGGGCGTCGTTCGCGAGAATCGGGGCTCAAACGGTGGCGAAGGCCTCGTCCGGGATCTCGTTCGGGCTGTTGTCGGCGGTCGCGATGATCCTGGCCTTCGACGGAACGAGCGAAAGCACGTTCAGCGCGAAGTAGATCGCCGCGTACTTCTTGCCGAGATAAAAGGCGTGATCCGGATGGCTCTCGGGCACCGTCTCGAGCTTCTCGATGGCGATCGCTGCCTGCTCAAGGAGGAGCCAGCCCACGGCGAGCTCGCTCATCATCTCGAGGAAGCGCTCGGAGTTGAGCGGGATGAAGCCCATCTTGCCTCCCTGGAACCAGCCGAGGAACTGCATGACGCTCTGACCGACCGCGCCGTGCGCGCGAGCGAGCGAGGCCACCGAGTCCTTGAGCGCCGGATGCTCCTTATTGGCGTCGATGAACTTCTGGATGTCGCCGAGGAAGGCGCGGACGTTGTTTCCGCCCGCTTGACCGAGCTTACGACCCACAAGGTCCATGCTCTGGATGGCGTTCGTTCCCTCGTAGATGCTGAAGATCTTCGAGTCGCGCGCGTACTGCTCGACCGGATGATCCTTGAGGTAGCCGTGACCGCCGAAGGTCTGAATCGCCGTCTCACAGACGCGGAACGCCTGATCGGAAGCGTAAGCCTTCACGAGTGGCGTGAGCAGGTTCACCTGACCCTCGTGATAGGTCTTCAGCTCATCGTTGCTCGAGCCGAGCGCCTCGATGCGATCCTGATGCGTGCTCAGCTTGATGACGAGCGCGCGGATGCCTTCGACGCGAGCCTTCATATCGAGGAGGTCGCGGCGGATATTCGGGTGGCGGATGATCTCGGCGCGCGGCGCTTCGGGGTTCTTGAAGTCCTCGATGGCCGAGCCTTGCTTCCGCTCCTTCGCGTAATCGAGGGCGTTCAGGTACGCGCTCCCGGCGACGCTGAGGCCCTGGATGCCGACGCCGATCCGGGCGAAGTTCATAAGGAGGAACATCTGGCTCATGCCGCGATGCTCGACCTCACCCACGAGCTCACCGATGCAGGCATCGTCATCGCCGAACTGCACGACGCAGGTCGCGGACGCCTTGATGCCCATCTTATCCTCGATGCTCGGGACGGCGACGTCATTGTATTCGCCGAGGCTGCCGTCTTCGTTCACGCGGATTCGCGGAACGATGAAGAGCGAAAGACCCTTGGTGCCGGGCGCGGCACCTTCGATGCGGGCGAGGACGAGGTGGATGATATTCTCCGCCATGTCGTGATCGCCGCCAGAGATGAAGATCTTGGTGCCCTTGATGAGGTAGGTGCCGTCTTCACGCTTGATGGCCGTCGTGGTCGAGGCGCCGACATCGGAGCCGGCGTGCGGCTCGGTGAGGCACATCGTCCCGCCGAAGGTTCCGTCCATCATCTTGGGGACGTAAAGCTTCTTTTGGCGCTCGGTACCGAACTGATGGATGACCTCGGCAGCGCCGAGCGAAAGGCCGGGGTACATGTTAAACGCGGTGTTTGAGCCGCTTAGCATCTCGCTGACGAGCGCCTGAAGGCTCGAGGGCGCACCTTGACCGCCCATCTCGACGGGCGCGCCGACGCTCGCCCAGCCGGCTTCCCAGAGCTGCTCCCAGGCTTCCTTGAAGCCTTCGGGAGTGATCACTCGACCGTTCTCGAGGCGGCAACCGACTGCATCGCCAACGGGGTTCAGCGGGCCGGTGACTTCGGTGGCGAAACGATAAACCTCGTCGAGAACCATGGAGCACTCGTCCTCGCCCCAGTCCGCGTAGGGCGGCTTGGCGAGGATGTCCTGAATCTTGAAGTGCTCGAAGAGCAGGAAGCGGAAGTCTCGGAGGTCGGCTTTATAACGGTTGATGGGTTGGGCCACGGGTCCTCTCCAATAATGTATCGTCGTCGTCGCGAAATTCGCGCGGGAACCTTGGTCGTGAGCGGCCGATAGGTCAAGCCCAGAATGATTATTCATTCAGTTCCAAGGCATGCTACTTTAGCACTATAAAGCATTCACCCGCTGGGTAGCGAGTCTTAGGATAGAGATTTTATGAATGTTATTCGCAGCCTGATGGAGCTGAGCCGTCCCATCGTCCGCGCAAAACGCGCCCTCTTCGGTCCCACGCGGCCGACATGGACTGAAGATTTCGAGGTGATCGCGAACGTGATGCGCCGCGGCGCTCCCTTTACGACGCGCCTCCCCATCTCCCTCCAGCGCACCATTATGGATCCGCCCGCGCGGCGCGCCCTTCGTTATGGGGGCGAGTTCACACGGCTCAATTATCATGGGATCCCCGCTGAGATCTGCGAACCGAAAGAAATCAGTAACGAGGGGATCATCTTTTATCTTCACGGCGGCGGTTATGCGGCGGGCTCGGTCGGCAGCCATCGCGATCTCATCGATCGTCTCGCGCACCATGCGAAGCGCAAAGTGCTTGCGATCGAATATCGACTCGCTCCCGAGCATCCTTTCCCAGCGGGGCTCGAAGACTCGCTCCGCGCCTATCGCGGACTGCTCCGCGACGGCTACGACCCGCGCGAGATCGCCATCGGTGGGGATTCCGCCGGCGGCGGTCTTACCTTGGCGACGCTTTTTTGTCTAAGGGACGCCGGGCACCCGCTCCCCGCGGCGGCGTTTTTAATCTCGCCTTGGGTCGATGTCGACACCTCTCGGCCCTCGATCTTCGAGAACGCAAAATGGGATTATGTGACGCGGAGCGGGCTGCGGACTTTCGCGCGCTTTTATGCGCCGCGCGAGATGCATAAAAACCCGTTCGTCTCTCCGGTCTATGGCGATTTTTCCGGATTGCCTCCGATGCTCGTCCATGCCGGCGACATCGAAGGGCTACGCGACGATGCGATCGCAGTGAAGGAGCGCGCCGACGCGGCCGGTGTCCCGTGCGAGCTCGAGATCTTTGAAGATATGTTCCACGCCTTCCACGTGATGGCGGCGATCTGCCCTCAAGCCGACCCGGCCATCAGCGACATCGCGCGCTTTGTCCAAGCGCACGCCACGGTTTTGGTGGACGAGGCCGCTCGAGCCTCGTAAATCGAGAGCATGCTTTTCGAAGAGTTCCTCGAGGCCCGCGCATCCGAGGCCGTCCGGGCGGCGCTCTCTCTTGGCGAGGATGCGCATGCGATGTCTCGCCGCGCTCAAGACCCGCGCTTTGGCGATTATCAACTCAACGCTGCGATGGCGCTCGGGAAGAAACTGGGCAAGCCGCCGCGCGAGATCGCCGAGGCCATCGCGGCTCACCTTCGCTCGGAGGATTTCGTCGAGTCGGCCGAGGTCGCCGGTCCGGGCTTCGTCAACATTCGCCTCTCTGAGCGATTCCTCGAGGATTTCCTCCTCAAGATGCTCGAAGATGCCGAGCGGGATTCGATTCCGCCCTCAGCCGAGCCCGAGACCATCGTCGTCGACTTTTCGGGGCCGAATATTGCGAAACAGATGCACGTCGGCCATCTCCGCTCGACGATCATCGGAGACGCCATCTCGCGTGTGCTCGAATTCCGGGGACATAAAGTCATCCGCGACAATCACCTCGGCGATTGGGGGACGCAATTTGGACTTCTGATCGTCGGGATGCGTGAGTATGGCGATCGCGCGGCCCTCGACGCCGATCCCATCGTCGAGCTCGAGCGCGTCTATAAAGTGGCCTCGGCGCGCGCCAAAGAAGATGAAGAGTTTGCCGAAGCCGCGCGGCGCGAGTTGAAGAAGCTCCAGGATGGCGATCCCGAAAACCGCGCGCTCTGGGCCGAATTCGTCGATGTGACACGGAAGACGATCGATGCGATCTATGAACTGCTCGATGTGCGCTTCGATCTTTA
>JAAZAH010000307.1 GCA_012514415.1 Sandaracinaceae bacterium | reverse complement strand
CCACGCGGGAGCACGCATTGATATTGAGTGAAGCCTCGGCGGCCGTACATACGATTCCATTCATGAATCGCGTCGAGGGGATAAAAAACTCTTCGAGCGTGACGATGCGTGAATCGAGGCGTCGCAATTGGCTCCGGTATTTGAGCTCATTGAAGGCGCGGATGCTCCAAGGATTGAGTACCCAGGAAGGGAAATCCATCGCGAGGCGAGCGGGACGCGGCGCGCGCGGGAGCCGCTTCGAGAGCTCCTCACGTTCGGCAAAGCGGCCACGATAAAGAACACCGCGACCAAGCTGCCGCCCGCGTGAGAGCGCATCGATCCACCCCATCGTGAAAGGGAAACGCGCCGCGCTCGAACGAAGCTCCTCTTCGAAGGTCTCGAGATTTGGGATTCGCAGGGCCTCTTGGTAGATGTAGCGCGAGGGAATGCGATCGAGGGCGAACTCCACCTCGAGGATATGTCCCGTGAGCCCCATTCCGCCAATCGTCGCGCGGAAAAGCTCGGGGTGAGACGACGCGGAGACCTCAAGGACCCTCCCGCCTGCTACGCGAAGGCGAATCGCGCGGAGGTGATCGCCGAAATTCCCCGCCCGATGTTGGTTCTTTCCGTGGACATCCGCGGCGACCATCCCGCCGAGCGTCACAAATTGTGTCCCCGGCGTGACAGGCGAGAAATAACCACGCGGAATGAAGATCCGATGGAGCTCCGCGAGGCTGAGCCCGGCTTCGGCGCGAACGATCCCGCTCTCCTCATTGAAGGAAAGGATGCGGTCAGCCCGCTCCGTACTGAGCAGGAGGGCGAGCTCCGAGTGCGGGAGGCTGGCATCCCCATAACTTCGCCCCAGTCCGCGGCTCAGCGCGGCGCGGGCCGAGGCCTCTTCGAGCCGCTCGCTTCGAAGTTCGAATGCCTCGGCTCGATCCCGGCCCCATGAAACGATCGATCGGCGCCTCCCCGTCCTCATCGCCCTTTCGCGCCGCCGGAGATGCACCGCATACCGCTTCGGCCCTTCCTTTATCCGAGCACACGCGCGCGAAGCTCTTCGGCGCGATCGGTCTTTTCCCAAGTGAAATTCTTAAGCGCTCGTCCGAAATGACCGTAAGCGGCGGTGTCCGCATAGATCGGACGGCAAAGATCGAGGCTTTCGATGATGGAGCGTGGCCGGAAATCAAAGAGATCCTTGACCCCTGCGGCGATCGCCTCATCGGGAACGACACCCGTGCCGTAGGTCGTCACGTAAACACCCATCGGCTGCGCGACGCCGATCGCGTAGGCAACCTGAACCTCACAGCGCTTGGCGAGCTTGGCCGCGACGATATTCTTCGCGACGTATCGAGCAAAATATGCAGCGCTCCGATCGACCTTCGTCGGATCCTTTCCGCTAAACGCCCCACCGCCATGACGGCCCATGCCGCCATAGGTATCGACGATGATTTTGCGTCCGGTGAGGCCCGCATCACCATGAGGTCCGCCGACGACGAAGCGTCCGGTCGGGTTAATCCAATATTTCGTCTTCTTATCGAGGAGCTTCTTCGGAAGCGTCGGGAGGATCACCTCCTCCATGATCGCCTCCTTGATCTGCTTATTCTTCGCGCTCGGATCGTGCTGAGTGGAGACGACGACAGCGTCGATTCGGACGGGCTTATCGCCGTCGTATTCGACCGTCACCTGCGTCTCCCCGTCGGGACGGAGAAAGGGGACCTTTTTCGACTTGCGCACGCGCGTGAGTCGCTCCGCCAGGCGATGTGAGAGATGAATCGGAAGCGGCATCAGCTCGCGGGTCTCGTCGACCGCGAAGCCAAACATCAGACCCTGATCGCCCGCGCCCTGTTCCTTGTACTCGCCCTTCCCCTCGTCGACCCCCTGTGCAATATCCGGGCTCTGCTCCTCGATGGCGATGAGGATCCCGCAGTGGGCGCCGTCGATGCCGAAGGATGCGTCGGTATACCCGATATCGCAGATGGCCTTTCGGGCGACGGCGGCATAGTCGACGCTCGAAGTGGTCGTGATTTCGCCCGCGAGGACGGCGAAGCCGGTCTTCACGAGTGTCTCGCATGCGACACGCGCCGTCGGATCTTTCGCGAGGATGGCGTCGAGGATCGAGTCACTCACCTTATCGCAGATCTTATCGGGGTGGCCTTCGGTGACGGATTCAGAGGTAAAAAGTTGGGCGGTCATAATTCGTTCGTTCAGGTGATAATCGTCCCCTGAGCAGGCGTCAACGGTTGTTTCGTTTACGCGCGAAGGCGCGGCGACCTCCTTT
>JAAZAH010000306.1 GCA_012514415.1 Sandaracinaceae bacterium | reverse complement strand
TTGTAGGGGATTTCTTGGCCCTGGGAGATCTGGCTGAGCTCGCCATCGTAAAAGACGAAATAGGCAACGCCGGCGCCCTCGGTCGAGGCCGTGAGGATCTCCATGCACGTCATCAAGAACGCGCCGTCGCCTACAATCGAGGTGACTTGGCGCCCGGGATTCGCAAGCTTGGCGCCGATTGCCGCCGGAACCGCATAGCCCATGCAGTTGAAATCTGTCGGAGAAATGAAGGCACGCGGCTGCTTCACCTGGAAGAGCTCAGCGGCGAGGAACGTATGGTTCCCATCGTCGACCACGGTGATCGCATCATCGTCGAGCTGCCTCCGAAGCTCGTCGAAGAAGAGTGAGGGGTTGACGCGGTCGGTCGTTTTCGCGTGGTCGGCCCATTCCTTCTTATAGGCTGCCTTATCTTTCGCGATCTGCGCGGAAAGCTTCTCCCGGCGCGCGCTTTCATCGACTCCCGCCGCGCGAATTGCATCGCGCAGCTGGGGGATGATGGCGCGCGAATCGCCGATAAGCTTGAGCTTCGCCGGGAAGTTCCGCCCCGGGACAGCTGGATCGATGTCGACGTGAATGAGGTTTTCGGGGACCTTGCAGCCGAAACTCCCGGTCGGGATCTCCGCAAAACGCGTCCCGACGGCGAGAAGGCAATCGCATCCATCGAAAGCGTTCGTCGCGGCGGGGACGGCGGCGGCCGAAAAGCCCATTCCCGTATGAAGCGGATGCGTCCCAGGAAAGGCCGAGAGTCCTTGGAGCGTCGTCGAGACGGGCGCGCCCAGGCGATCGGCGATCTCGGCGATCTCGGCGCTCACATCCACCGCCCCCCATCCGACGAAGATCCCGGGTTTTTTGGCGTTTCGGAGAAGTTTGACCGCCTCATCGATGAGGGAACGCTCCGTAAAGGCGGGAACGCCCGGCGGGACGAAGGCCGGAACGGTCTCGATCTTCTTCTGGAAGAGGGCGATGTTGTACGGAATCTCAACGAAGGTCGGGCCGGGGACGCCCGTTACGGCGCGCTCATAGGCTTCAAAGATCGTCGGGACCACATCCTCATGCTTCTCGATGCGGTAGGCGGCCTTGGTGATCGGACGGAGGAGCTCGACCTGATCGAGCTCATGAAGTTGATAACCGAACTCTCCATCGATGCTGATTCCGCCCGAGAGGATGAGCATCGGGATCCCGTCGAGAAACGCCTCGCCGATGCCGCTCATCGCGTGCGTGATGCCGGCTGCCGGAACGACGTTCAGTGTCCCGATGCGCCCGCCGCCCGTTCGACTCATCGCGTCGGCGATGAAGGACGCGCCGCCCTCGTGGACGACGAGGATGGGCTCGACTTTTTCGCTTTTATAGAGCTCATCGTAGAGCTCGGTATTGTGTACCCCGGGAATGCCGAAGGTATGAGAGACCGGAAGCTGCTCGAGCGCATATCGCGCAAGCCAGGCGCCGCTTACCTTGCGGCCAATCTTGACGGATTCAGACATGAATACGCTCCATCTCCACTGCGTCGCCTAGAGGCGACCGATTGAACGTCCAGCGACGCGACCGGTGAGGACGCAGCCGCCAAGGAAGGTGCCCTCGAGCGAGCCGAGGCCGTGAATGCCACCTCCGCCGAAGCCCGCGGCCTCGCCGACCGCGTAGAGTCCCGGAATGGGCTCACCATCTTCGCGGAGGACGCGCGATGAAAGATCGGTTTGAATGCCGCCGAGGCTCTTGCGCGAAAGGATGAACTCGCGGATCGCGATGAGCTTCCCGGCTTTGGGATCGAGAATCTTTTGGAAGTTTGCCGTCCGGAGTCGATCGCCGCGATAGTTTCGGAAATGCGCGATCCAGCGGAGCTGCTCGTCATTATGGAACGCCGGCCCACGCTCGATCATTCCATCGTAAGCGGTGAGGTCTTTGAGCAGACGCTCGCGATCGATCTGAAGGCCGAAGAGGCTCCGCTCGTTCATCTTGGCGACCAGCTCATCGAAGCTATCCGCCATCACGAAATCGTCGGAACATTCCCGAGCAAGCCGTGCGATCAGCTCTTTATTGCCGAGGAGCATATCGCGAACGAGCTTGAGCTTCTTCTTATGGCGGAAGGCCGTCATGAAATCGCTTCCGGAGACCGCGATCTCCTTTTCCGCGATTTTCTCGTTGAGGATCTGCCAGGAGTATTGACCGGGCTGGCGGCAGACCTGCTCGACGAGGTAGCGCGTATCGCTGTAACTAATCATCGGACGGGGGCCGATGCGGTGTCCGAGCGCGTTCACCCATAGCGCGGAGCGCGCCGGCACGAGGCTCAAACCATCGAAGGGGCGCTCCTTCGCCGGATGATGGATTCCGGCGGCGTAATGCCATTGTTTATCGAGGTGGGTGACGACGCCTCCCTTGGCCTCGATCGCGTCGTGAAGGAGCCCGTCTCCGTATCGATGCGCGCCGTTGAGGATGATCTCGGGCGGCTCGCCCCAATCTTTATACCAATGCTTCCGCACCTTGCTGAGATCGCCGCCGCACATTCCGCCCGAGGCGATGACCGTATGCTCGGCCTTGACGGAAAACTCGGCGCCATCGCTCATCCGCTTTCCGTACACGCCGACGACGCGGCTCCCCTCGAACTCAAAGCCGGAAACCTCATGCTCGAACAGAAGCTCGAGTCGAGAGCGTCCAGGATGGTTCTCGAGCGCCGCGACGCATTTTTCGATGATCTCGTAGCCTGTTCCCCAAGCAATATGCCAGCGCGGGACCGAGTTGTGCGTGCGATCAAAACCGCGCTCCGTCCAGTTCACCACCGGGAGGAATTCGACGCCGCGCTCATCCAGCGGCTGATAGATATCTTCGATGGAATGGTTGCAATAAAACTCGGCCCAGCGCCGCGGCCAATGGTCACCCTCTTCGAAACGCGCGCAGCGCAGCCAATCGTCAAGCGCGAGATCGACACTGTCTTGGATGCCCATTCGCTTTTGAAGCGGAGTGCCGATCAGATGCACACCGCCAAAGGATTTCTTTGCGAGTCCGCCGAAGTTGGCCTCGGTGTCATTATCGATGAGGAGCACTCGGTGACCATGGTGGAGGAGCTCGTGAGCGGTGATGATCCCGGCGAGTCCTCCGCCGGCGATGACGATTTCCGTTTCGAATCTTTGCACTGTCAAGATCTCCTTGAGCTGGAGACCACCCTCAGCTGGG
This sequence comes from Sandaracinaceae bacterium, assembly GCA_012514415.1. Lineage (GTDB taxonomy): Bacteria > Myxococcota_A > Polyangia > Polyangiales > Houyiibacteriaceae > JAAYBZ01. Next base: position 5,209 of record JAAZAH010000306.1, on the reverse strand, counting down.
GGCAGTCACGACGTGTATTTCGCGACGTTCGGAGGAGCCGAGAAACCCCCGTCGCCGAAGCCACCACTCGCCGATCGAGCGGAGCGCTGAGAGATGCGTCGGGCTTGGGTTTTGCTGGGCCATGCTAGCAGGGCGCCTGATTTTTGTCTTCAATTCCCGTCCGTTTGACAAAAATATGAATCACCCTTGATTGAAGGCATTCGACTGCGGTCAAACCGCCGTTCGATCTCGCCGGATTTCGTACGCTCTGCATGCTAGATCGTAATTGAACGGTTCGGCGGGGCACCGTTTCGCTCCTCAGGCCCCGTCGTTCACGGCGGCAATCGCCGCACCTCGAGGTTCCAGATGACGAAGAAAGCAATCCTCTACCATAACCCCCGCTGCTCCAAGAGCCGCGAGGCCCTCGCGCTCATCAAAGAGCGCGGTCTCGAGGTTGAGGTTGTGGAATATCTCAAAGACCCCCCCTCACTCGAAACGCTCGAGGCGATCGCCCAAAAGCTCGGAGAAAGCGCGCGCGAGATGATCCGAAAGAAGGAAGCCGTCTTCAAAGAGCGTGGCTTCACCGACGCCACTCCCCTCGCGGAGGTTCTCAAAGTCATGGCCGAAGAGCCGATCCTCCTCGAGCGTCCCCTTCTCGTGACCGAGGACGGCGCCGCCGTCGGCAGGCCGATGAAGAATATCATCGCGCTCATCGAAGGACGCGGGTAGTTCGCGCTAATCGGAACGCTCGACGAATGTGAAGCGGATTTTGTCCTGGAGCTCACGGAGCGCCGCTTCACGCTTTTCGGCTCGAAGATCGCGAAGGAGAGAAGCGCGGAGGCGGGGCGCGAGCGCTTCGAGGGAGGGGAGTCGGGGGGCGATCCTCTCGAACAGATGGACGCGATAGACGCCGTCTCGTGATTCGATCGGTGCGGTCCATTGGCCAACCTCGGCTTTTCCCTCGCGGAAGGCGGAAGCGAGCGAGCCTCCGAAGCGCCGCTCGATCTCACGGAGCGTCAGGTTGAGGTTCGCGCTCAGCCCGATCTTGGGATCTCCCATCCGATACGCTTCACGCGCCGCGTCGCCCAAGGGGAGTTCGAGGTCTCTCGCGTCGGCCACCGCGCGATCGCCGCGCCGCTCGCGCGAAAAATAAACGAGGGCAAAATCGAAACGCTCGGGGAGGAGATAGCGCTCCTGATTCGCCTCGAGATGCGCCCGAAGCGAGGCCTCATCGAGTTTCGCCTCGACCCTCTCTTCTAGGATCTTTTCGCCCCAATAGATCATGCGCCGGCGAAGTCCAGGATCGTTCAGATCGATCTCCTGCCCGCCCTTCCCGCGAAGCATCTCGACATAGAGGATCGCGCTCGAGTCGGCCTCAGGGAAGCCGCGCTGCCTCGCAAGATCGATGAGGATCGCCTCGCGCTTGGCGAGCTCGAGGGCGATCGCATCCGCGCCGGGCGGAATTTCGACCAAGAGCTCACGCGCCCGCACGACATCGGGCGGCTGCTCGGAAGGAGTGCAAGAAAGCAGGCCAAGCCCCAGAACGACCCCGAAGAAAAGCGAACGAACTCCCGAGCGCCTACGGCCGGAACGCGGATGAGCGAGAGCGCGCGTGAGGCTCACTCGGGACGAAGGAAGACGGGTGAAGACCACGCGCGCTCGCGATCGTATTTCGGATAACGTTCGTCGCAACAGCCTTCGAAGCCCTCAGGCACCGGATTGAGCACGGGCTGATCGCAGACGACATTCGCTTCGAGGCATTGATACGTATGCCAGCGGCAGGTCGGATTCTGAAGGACACGCGCATAATAGAGCGTGGGCACGGAGGGATCGAAATCCGGATCTTCGATCACGCCACAGAGCTCGGACGCTCCCCCTCGCTCGGGGACGGGACGGCACTCTTCATCAACATCAGCCGCGCCGGTCGTATCACCCGCCACTTCAAGGATCGTGACGCGGGGATCGCTTCCATCCCGCGTAATCTTGATGATCTGGAGGCGCTCGAGCCCAACCTCCTCGGCCTCATCCGCGCTCGCCCAGGCTGCAAGGCGCAGCTTTCCGGAGCTCGACGCGATGAGCTCTCCGCCCATGGGCACGCCCTGCTCGTAGCCGATGGAGGCGCGTTCGGCCTCGCCGCAGAGCCCCTCGGGCAGATCGAATCCAGCGAAGAGGCGAATCGGAATCCTCGGTCCAGAGGTGCCGAAGGTCTCCTTTCGGCGAAACGCTTGAAAGATCGCTTCGCGCGAGTTCTCCTCGGCCCAAACCCCCGCGAGCCCGCCCGGACTGAAGGCGACCTGATCGACGAGGCCCGGCGGGAGGTCGTCGCGCGCCGCAACGCCAGCGCCTCCATGCCCTGCGTAAGCCTTCTCGCTCACACCGCCGGGCGTGCCGATGTGCGTGTCGGTGCTCGCGACGATGCCGAACGCATAGGGATTGACGCCGAGACGAGATTCCATCTCGAGCCCTTTCGCGAAGATGTTGCGGAGGTAATCGGCGGCATGAGGCTGGGTTTCATTGCCAAGATTCGCGCCACCGAGTGTCGCGTAAGGGAGCTTTTCGAAGGTGCAGAATTCATCGCCCTCGGAGCCCGGCGCGCCCGGGAGGCATTCGCTCTCTCCTTTATGCTGATAGATCTCGACAAGCGGCTCGATCTCGGCCTGGATGAGTGCGTCTTCTTCGCTAAGGGGCGTGCCATCGCTCCGTTCACCGACGAGCTGTGAGCCCGCGCTTAGGTTCGTGTTGTGAGGGATCGCGATGAGATCGCAGCCGTCGCCGCGCTCGATGCACTCGCTCTTCAGCTTCCGCCAGAGGAGCTCGGGCCGCGGTTCATCGAAATACGAAATCGGCCGATCCATCACGCGGTGATTTCGGAAGATCACGTTGCGATGCCAATTCGCCGAGCCGGGGCTGCCCGTCCACTCATAAGCTACGAAGCTCGTGAATTCACAAGCCTCGCTCCGATCGTAGGCCTCCTCTGCGGCCTCCTGGACCTCCTGCCAAACCTCACGCGTGAGCGGATGACACTCCTCTCCGTCGATCCCGCAATATTCGGGCTGAGCCACGTCGGCGGGCTCGAGCGCGGCGAGGATATTGAAAGCGTAAAAGCTCGAAGTCGGCGAGTTCCGATAGGAGACGCATTCATCGCGTTCATAGATGGGTGAGCCCTCGGTGAGGCAACCCTTCAGCGTGCCGAAGAACTCCGCGTGGTCGGTAATCGCCACGAAATCGAGAGGCCGATCGATTTTGACTCGGCGGAGCGCCTTTCCGGAAGAGTCGTAGGGCTGGATGCCAACCTCTTCCCCGCGTGCGTAGCGGTAGGCGTCGGCTGGGCGGAGCCGGGTGCCTTGGGTATTGGCATCGAGCGAAAGCGTAGTGTGCGCGTGAATGTCTCCGAAAAGCGGGCGACGCTCAGGGGTGAAATCAGCGCACCTTCCGAGCTCTTCGAGCGGCGGGCCTTTGACGTCTTCTTCGTCGGACGAGCAGCCGACGGCAACACCGATGAGGACGATGAAGAGCGCTTGGCGATAAACCCCGGTTCTCATGATCGTTGACCTTAGCGGAGAAGGACCGAATCCGGCAAGCGGCTCCCGGCGAAAGGTGCACCTCGGCCACTCGACGGACCACCGCCCAAGCTGAGCTCAGTTTTCACGTCGTCCTCGGCGCCACCCATGCGTTCACGCGCACGGGCAAATGCGGACCGACGAGAGAGGCACTTCACCCACGGGAAGGTCCGACAAGGTGCGCTGTTCGGCTCCAACCGAGGCGCTGAACCGATGGTTCGTCGGCGCTTTACCGGAAAACCCGCGATGGAGGCCCTTTCGTTTTCCAAATCGAGTCTTAAATAAGGGACGTGAAAAATCCCGGACATGCCGCGATCCTCAGCTTCTTCATTCCTGGCGCAGGTCAGATCTACAACGGCGAGTTTTTTCGCGGACTCTTCTGGCTCATCATCACACCGAGCCTATGGATCGTCTCGGCGGGCTTCTTCGGCCTCCCCTTCCATTTCATCTCGGCCTATACGGCCTATCGCAGAGCAGAGAAGATCAATCGGAGGCTGTGATGTTTTTCATCCCAAGACGAACCGCGAAGATGCCAACGCCCGAGGAGGCGCTCCCCGGCCGTTCGGAGCGGATGCCCGTGCCCGAACGACATTTTGTTCTCGGGACCCCGCTCGATGGTGATTTTCCTGGCGCTGAGATGGCGCTTTTTGGAATGGGCTGCTTTTGGGGCCCCGAGCGCATGTTCTGGCAGGTTCCCGGCGTAATCTCGACGGCCGTAGGCTACGCCGCGGGGTATACGCCGAACCCGACCTACGACGAGGTTTGCTCCGGAAGGACCGGCCACAATGAGGTCGTCCGCATCGTTTTCGATCCGTCCCGATTGCGCTACGAGGAGCTTCTCAAGATCTTTTTTGAGGGGCACGATCCCACGCAAGGCATGCGCCAAGGAAACGATCACGGGACGCAATATCGCTCGGGGATCTATGCTTATAGTGCCGAACAGCGTGAGGCGGCCAAAGAGGCCATGGCGCGCTATGGTAAGGCGCTCGAAGCGCGCGGTTTCGGGCCGATCACAACGGAGCTTCTCGACGCGCCTGAGTTCTATTTCGCCGAAAGCTACCATCAGCAGTACCTCGCGAAGAACCCGGGTGGATACTGCGGCGCAGGAGGAACGGGGGTGGCCTTCTAGGGCCGCACGGACTCCGCTAAGAGCGTGTTTTTTCGGAGCGTGCTCGACCAGGGGAAGCGATGCACAACATCACCGCTCAAAGCGGACGCGGATGGTGGCACAAGCATCCATCGCCGCGCCGCTTCGATCGCGAGCGGGCGTAAAGCGCGCGGTCTCGACGCAGCCGAGCGCGGCGGCTCCAAATCCATAGCCCGGGTCCTGCCGAATTTCGGCAGACTCGAGCTTGCCTTCCTTGGAGACACAGACACGAAGCGTCGCGGACTCTTGATGAATCGCGAGCCGATCGGCATCCGTCGGCCACGGACAGCGCCAGCGGCGGTTTGCGATCGCAAGTTGCGCCGAAAGATTCCCCGCTGCATGGCTTCCACCCAAGCCCCGTTGTCCGCGTCCGGTCCCATGACTCGCGCCGAACGCTTCGCCATGGGCTGAGCCCCCGCCCGCCTCTGCGCTCGCCGTGCTCCCTTCACGCGCCGATCGCGCGGCGGTGGGCGCGGTGGGCGCCGCGATCCGGAACGATGTGAGGTCGAGCGCCTCGGTCTTT
>JAAZAH010000305.1 GCA_012514415.1 Sandaracinaceae bacterium | reverse complement strand
GCCATTCGCTTCGGAAGACATCCCCTACCTCAAAATCGGCGCTCCGCCTTCCAAATCGAGCGTGAGGATCGTCACACGAAGTGGGAAGCCGATGGCGCCTCTTCGTCTCCTTCGCGCGGCTATCGGACAAGACGAACCCGGCAAACTCGGCATCGCCCGCGAAACGGCCGATCACATCCTCACTGAAGAGATCCTCGATCTTCTAGCGCACGGTGAGTTCGTTGAAGGTACGACTCGGAGGCCGATCCGTCCGTCGGATATCGCAGTCCTTACGCGCAGACGCTCCCGCGGAGCCGACATCGCCGAGCGCCTTCGGTCTCATGGCGTTCGATGCGTTTCACCCAAGGAAAACCCGCTCTTTTTGAGCGAGGCCGCGGCAATCGTCGAGAACCTCCTCCAGCTCAGCCTCGAACCCACCAACCGCGCCTTTCTGCGAAGCCTCGCATTTGGTCCGCTGTTTCGTCTCGGACGGAGCGAGCTCGACGACGACGAAGACAATCAGCTCGAACATCAGATCGCGGCCCTCATCGATGAATTTCGGCAGGGCCTGGACGAGCTGGGCGTCGGCGCAAGCCTGCTCCGCTTGCTCTCTCGACCGTTTGAACGCCAACGCGGTGAACGCGAGCTCATCCTCGCGCGTCTCCTCCGGCGACAAGGGGGTGAGCGTCTCGTCACCGACCTCCGTCATCTCAGCGAGGTGCTTCACCTCGCGGCTGTCGAAGAGCACCTCAGCAAGTCCGCCATCTTGAAGTTCCTCCAAGAGGAGCGGGCGCGAGCCAAGGACGCCGAGGAGGCAGAGGAGTACGCCGTCCGGCTCGAATCCGATGCGGACGCCGTCACCATCACTACCATGCACGCGAGCAAAGGGCTCGAATACCCGATTGTCTTCATTGCCGAGCTCGACGAGTTCAGGAAGCTTAGATCCAATGAGATCTTCGTCTTCCATGATGGGAAGCAGAGGGTCATCGATCCCTTCACCCCCATCAAAGGAAAGCCGCGCACAGCCAATATGGTCCAGGCCAACAAGCTGAATTTCGAGGAATCGCTCCGCCTCCTCTACGTCGCCTTCACGCGCGCGAAATATCATTGCGTTGCCGTCATTCATCCGCCCTATCGACGCTCTCCATCCAAGGCGAATCCTCGTGGGAGCCTTCAGTGGGGGAGCTTCGCCGACTCGCCGCTTGCCCACGTGCTCTTTAGGAGTGATGACGCAGATGGAAAGACGCGGGTCGCGCGTGCCATAAAGGAAGACGACATCGCTTCCCTCGATGCAGTCGGAGACGCCCTTGCCAAGCGGAGCGTCGTGGACGATCAAGCACTCATCGAGTATCGCGTCGTCCGCGAATTGGCTGAGCTAACGCCCTATCAAGGCGAAGCCGAGTCGACTGAACTCATCCCGCCCGCGAAGTACGCGGGCCCCAAGCGCTTCCATTCCTATTTTGGACGGCATAGCTATACCCAGGTCGTGCGCCACGGTCGGTATGAACGTGCTTTGGGGCTTATCGGAGGAATGGAGGAGCATGGCGAGCTCGGAGAAGATGTGATCGGACCCTCGCTCTCCTTCACCACCTCGCCCAACGACGGAGTCGTTTTGGCAGATTTCCCCAAAGGCGCGCGCGCGGGAAGCTTCATCCATTTTGTCCTTGAAGAGCTCGATTTCCAGACCGGCCAACCCAAGGAGAAGGAGCGCTCGCTCCGAGTTTTGATGCGTCGCACCGCGGCGAAAGCCGGATTTTTTGGTCGCCGTGAAGAGGCATTTGTGAGCCTAGAGGAGGCGCTTCCCGCCATCTTAGCAACGCCTCTTGGTGGGAATCTCGGGGAGCTTTCATTGAGTGATCTTTCGGTGGAAGATCGCCTCGACGAACTCGATTTCGTGATGCCCATCGCAGCAAGCACAGCTCCCGATCGGCCACGCGTCGAGGTCGGGGAGCTCCCCGATATCTTTGGCCGCGGGCGGGAAGTCCCCCTCCAATACGAGCTCGAAGGCTTCATGAACGGCTCGATGGATCTCGTCTTCCGCGCACGCGGAGCCGATGGCATTCCCCGCTACTACCTCGCCGATTATAAAAGCAACGCACTCGGCGGCGCCGAAGCATATCACCCCGAGCGGCTACGCGAGGCGATGGACGCCCATGAATATTGGATCCAGGCCGCATTCTACCTTCTCGCGCTCGATGCGTTTCTCGCCCATCGGCTGGGTGAAGCCTATGAGTACGAGCGGGATTTCGGAGGTGTCTACTACCTCTTTTTGCGAGGCATGATCGGAAAGGATGCCGTGATGCCCGATGGGAGCGGCGTGCGCGGCGTCCTGGCCCTGCGTCCGAACGAAGCGGAGATGGACGCGTTGAGGCGGTGGCTCCGCGAAGGGTTCAAGAAAGAAGCCCGCGATCGCTCACGCCGAGACATCCCCGCCCGAATTAGTGGAGGGACTCGATGAAGGACGCCGCAAGCATCGCCGTACACGAGCTCGCCGCCCTCTATCGCATAACGATCGACGACGATCTCGTGCCGGAGATCGAAGCGGCGATCCGCGCCCCGCTCGATGGCTCCTCAGGGCATCGTGTCGACCCGGCGAAGGAAGAGAGGCTCCTCGCGCTTCCCTTTATCAGCGCGCACGGAGAGCCGGGACACCCTCTTGTTCTCGACGATTGCATCCTCCGCACGCAAAAGCTCTACGATGCCGAAGAGCGGATCGCGCACGCGATCGCGATGCGTTTGAAAGAAATTGATGGCAACTCGATCCCCGATGTAGAAGCAGAGTACGCGATCGAGCTCGAGCGCTTTTTTCCCGCGCATCACGCAAGCGGCGAGATCAACGAGGCAAGGCGCTTCGCTGAAATCGCCATCCAATCACGCTTCACAATTCTCGCCGGCGGACCTGGAACGGGAAAGACCTATGGCGTCGCCAGCTTGCTCGCGCTCTTCATCGAATCGGCGCTTCGTAAGGGAGCGGCACCCGAAGAGCTCCCCAAGATCGCCCTCGCTGCGCCCACGGGTAAAGCCGCTGCGCGCATGCGTGAGGCGATGGTCGAGGCGCTCGCGCCGAACCCCGGTCGGCCCAACGCACTCGGGAACCATCTGAGCGACGAAGCGAGAGACTATCTCAGCGCGCTCTCCGCCGCGACGCTCCACCGCCTCCTTGGCATCACGCCGCGGCCTTCCCTCCGAGGACCCCGCTTTCGGCCAAGAGTCGTCGACGCGGATATCGTTGTCGTTGACGAGTCCTCGATGATCGATCTTCCCCTCTTTATGCGCCTCGTCGAACAGGTGGATCCACGCGCGCGGCTTCTCATCCTTGGCGATCCGGATCAGCTCCCCTCGGTCGGTGTGGGCTCGGTGCTCGCCGATCTCATCTCCTTCGAAAGCACGCCATCATCCAAACTTGGACGCACCATCGCGCGGCTCACCGTCTCACGTCGATATCCGATGGACTCGTCGATTCGGCGCCTCGCCGATGCGATCCTGGCGGAGGATTCCATCGCCGCGCTTGGAAGCCTAAGTCAGCGCTCCGACGAGACGCTCGAAAAGCTTCCGAACCACCAAGCCGCTCTCCGCCGCCATCTTCGTCCCACGATCGTCGAGAATTTCCGGTCGATTCGAGAGCTCCTCGACACGGAAGGCGCACCGCTCACCGAGCTCTTCAAGCGATTTGACGCGCACCGTACTCTCGCCCTCGAACATCACGGACGGGGAGGCGTCCGATCGCTCAACGAGACCATCACCGAATGGCTCGTTGAAGCGGGCCTCATCGAGCTCATCCAAGGCACGCCCTCGATCGAACCCATCCTCATCCTACGAAACAGTCCAGAAGTTGAGCGTATGAATGGCGATATCGGGTTTATCTTCCGACGCGATTTTCCCGCGGCGAGGCGCGGAGCGTATTTTCTGAACGAGCTCGAAGGAGGCGTTTCGCGGCTTTCGCCGCATGAGCTCCCCGAATGGACGCGCGCCTTTGCGATGACGGTCCATAAATCTCAGGGATCGCAATTCGCGCACGTCTCACTCGTGTATCCCGAAAAGGAGTCCCGAGTGGCAAGCAGGGAGCTTCTCTTCACGGCGATCACGCGGGCGAGAGAGCGCGTCAGTGTTTACGGAGAGGACTCAGAGATCGCTCGTTCCATCACGGTGCAAACGCGGCGGGTTTCGGGGCTCCCGCGGCTGCTGGAGCGGAAGCTCGCCGAGGACTGAATTCGGGCGGAAGATATCCCGATCCCGTCAACACCTCATCGGCACGCTCCTCCGATCGGAACATCTCGCCGCCTCGCGATAGCCCGCCCCGCGGAACCGACGATCGCGAGGCAAGGACTTCCCGCTCGCTTCCGTACAACCCAATGGTCAGGGAGGTTGATGCGTATGGCGCGACGATCGGGAGTCTTAAAGCCACGGGGTATTCGTCTGTTCGCGAGGGCACTGGACGCCCTCATCGTCTCCTCGATCT
>JAAZAH010000304.1 GCA_012514415.1 Sandaracinaceae bacterium | reverse complement strand
GGTGCACGGGAAGCGGAGATGGTCGAGCTCGCCCTCGGTAAAGGCCGAGAGGTGAACCTGGAAGGCGCGGCTCACGACCCCGCGTAGAAGCGATCGCGGGATGGGGATAGCGCGCTTACCCGAGCGCTCGATGAGCTTTGAGAGGGGCAGCTCGCCCGAGCCACGAATATTAAAGATGCCGCGAACGCCCGGCTTGAGCGCGAGGATCATCGCCCGCGCCACATCCCGCTCGTCGGTGATCTGCACCATCGGATCGTAGCCGAGGATCGTGAAGGGTCGCTCAAGCCGGAGGTATCCGCTCGCGAGGCTCCGAATCGCGCCGACGATATGCGCGGGGCGGAGGATCACGGTCTCGATCTCGGGATAACGCCAGAGGTGGCTCTGAGCGAGCATATCAAGTTCGATACGATCGCGCATATGGCCGTTCTCTTGAGCGCCAAGAAGCGGGGCGTCTTCCGTGAGAAATTGCGGATTTGAAGGATGCGCGCCGTAGACGTCTGCGCCCGAGAGGATGATGAGCTTCGGGATCCGAAATTGCGCTGAATAATCGAGGAGCCGCTGGAAGCCGACGATATTCCACGAGTGCCGCTCTTTCGGGCTGCTTCGCGGATCGTGAAAGGCGCCAAGATGAATCAGCGCCGCTGGACGCGCCTGTCGAAAGATGTCCTTTGCACGCGTTCGCCTCAGATCGAACTCGAAATGGAGCACGTCCTTGGGACGATCGGGAAAGGCGCGGCGATCGATGCCAATGACCCGCCTCGTTCGATGCAGCTCGCGGACGAGCGTCCGGCCAAGGCTGCCGCAGACACCCGTGATCAGGATGGGGCGCTCATCTCGTTCAGAGAGGCGACACAACCTTTCGGATCGACGATCATCAAATCCCAACACGGCGTCCCCCCTCTGCGCCTTTGACTCGGACTCGCGGCGCGCGCCCCCATCGAAGCTCGGACCGGGCATCAAAAAAACAGCCCCCTGCGCTCATCGAGATCTTTGGCGATTTGCTCTTCGATCCGCGCCTTCACGCTCATGACCTTCGCCTCGATGATGCGATCGTCCGCATCCGGATCGCCCTCGAAGTAGAGAGGTTTCCCGAAGCGAATCCGGTAACGGACTGGAATTGGCAAGATCATCCCCACAAAGAGCTGGGGGATGATCGGAAATGCGGGCATCCCCAAGATCCGCGCGAGCCGTCGAAAGTTCGCGATGGAGATGTACTGCTCTTCGGCGCCGACCACCGAGACAGGGACGATCGGCGTGTTGGTCTCGAGCGCAAGGCGCATGAATCCCAGACCGAACTCCGTGAGCTGGTATCGCTCGCGATAGGTTTTGGAGATGCCGCGTGAGCCCTCGGGAAAGACAATGAGGCTCTCGCCGCGGCGGAGGAGGCGCCGCGCATTCTCTGGGCTTCCGAGCACCTGTCCGACGCGCGGAAAGAGCACGGAAACGAAGGGCAGCTCGACCGTCCATCGCTCGACCATCGCGCGCGGGAGCCGCGGCGGATTGGCGTCCAGCATCATCGCGGCAGCGATCATCATGCCGTCAAAGGGGAGCTGTCCGCTGTGGTTTGCGATGATGAGCGATCGCCCTCGTGGAAGATCTTCGACGCCGCGCACCACACTGCGAAAATAAAGGCGATGAAGGAGTGCCGCGAAGGCGAGGACCGCGCGGCCTGTCTCACGATCGAATCCGAAGGGATCGACGCCGACCTCATTGAGCTCAAGCTTGATGCGATCGATCGCGCCGTTGACGTCATCGCCCACGAACTCGCCGATTTTCGCCGCCGCACGATGCACGAATGAGCGCGCCTCCGCATCGCGCTCCACCTCTTCGAGGAAAACTTCAAGCTCTTGATTCATCCGCTCCATCGCTTCTTTCGTCCGAAGCGCCCGATCAAACGAAGGCGCCTTCCTTGCCCATACGGTCGGACCGGCGGGGTTCTTGAGCGGCTTGCCCCCCCTAAGTGCGGATGCGCAATCCATTCGATGCGCTTCGCTGTCGCGCATCCGCCCCGCAGAAGCCACGATCCGCGCTTAAACGCGCTCGGGCCGCCTCCCACAGGAAGCGGCCCGGTTCGCGTCAGGGAAAGCGCGTGAGCCTAGACAAGATCGGCGATGGCCGACCGCTCTTCTTCGAGCTCGGCTGCCGTCTCATCCATCTTCTTTCGGCTGAAGGCATCGATTTCGAGACCTTGGACGATCTGATAGTCGCCGTCTTTGCAGACGACCGGAAAGCCATAGATGAGCCCCTCGGGGATGCCGTAGCTGCCATCGCTCGGCACCGCCATCGAGACCCAATCGCCCTCGGCCGTTCCAAGCGCCCAATCACGCATATGATCGATGGCGGCGTTTGCAGCGCTCGCCGCGCTCGAAAGACCCCGCGCCTCGATGATAGCCGCGCCGCGCTGCTGCACGGTGGGGAGGAAGACGCCTTCGATCCACGCCTGGTCGTTGATCTTTTCGGCGACGCTCACGCCGTCGATCTCCGCGTGAAAGAGATCCGGATATTGCGTCGAGCTATGGTTGCCCCAGACCGTCATCTTGCGAATCGCGGTCGTGGGGACACCAAGCTTCTTCGCGGCCTGCGTCACGGCGCGGTTGTGATCGAGCCGAACCATCGCGGTGAAGTTCCTCGGATTGAGATCCGGTGCATTCTTCATCGCGATATGGGCGTTGGTATTGGCCGGATTGCCCACGACCAGCACCTTGACCTCACGGCTCGCGTGGTCGTTCAGCGCCTTGCCCTGAGGACGGAAGATCCCGCCATTGGCGCTCAGGAGATCCTTCCGCTCCATCCCGGCCTTGCGAGGCATCGCCCCGACCAGGATGGCGTATTCGGTATCCTTGAAGCCGACGTTGGGATCGTGCGCGGCTTCCATCCCCGCAAGGAGCGGAAACGCGCAATCATCGAGCTCCATCATGACGCCTTCAACGGCCTTCATGGCGGGTTCGATGTCGATGAGCTGAAGGATGACGGGCTGATCCTTGCCGAGCATCTCTCCCGAAGCGATCCGGAAAAGAAGCGCGTAGCCGATCTGGCCCGCCGCCCCGGTGACGGCGACTCTGACGGGTTTCTTCATGATGCCTTTTATTTAAGCAGAGATTGGAGCGTGGTGCCCATATCGCTTGGCGTGAGGGCAACTTTCACCCCGGCTTCCTCGAGCGCCGCGATCTTTTCTTCCGCGCCGCCCTTTCCGCCGCTGATAATTGCGCCCGCGTGCCCCATCCGCTTCCCCGGAGGCGCGGTGCGCCCCGCGATGAAGCCCGCCACGGGCTTGGTGAAGTTCTCCTTGATCCAAGCCGCGGCGAGCTCCTCGGCGTTTCCGCCGATCTCACCGATGAGGATCACGGCGTCCGTGTCAGGATCCTCTTGGAAGAGCTTCAGCATATCGATGAAGTCGGAGCCATTGATCGGATCGCCGCCGATACCGACGGCCGTGCTCTGACCGATGCCGAGGCTGGTCAGCTGACCGACGGCCTCGTACGTGAGCGTCCCGCTCTTCGACAGGATCCCGACGCGACCGGGCATATGGACGTGGCCGGGCATGATGCCGATCTTGCACTGGCCGGGCGTGATGACGCCGGGGCAGTTCGGTCCGATGAGCCGCGTCGCCGTCTGGCCGTCGAGCTCACGGCGGACCTTGAGCATATCCATGACGGGGATGCCCTCGGTGATGCAGATGGCGAGGGGGAGTTTGGCGTCGATGCACTCGAGGATCGAGTCGGCAGCGGCGGGCGGAGGGACGAAGATGCAGGAGGCATTGGCGCCGGTCTGCTTCATCGCCTCTTCGACGGTATCGAACACGGGGACCCCCTCGAAGGTTTCCCCGCCGCGTCCCGGCGTGACGCCTGCGACAACCTTGGTCCCGTACTCGAGCATCTGCTTGGTGTGGAATTGACCGGTCTTTCCGGTCATGCCCTGCACCATGACGCGCGTATCGTTATTGATAAGAATAGCCATCGCTTCACCCAGCCTGATTCGCCAGCTCGACGATCTTTTTCGCGCCCTCGGCCATGGAGTCGGCAGCGACGATCGCGAGACCGCTGTTGTTAAGAATCTCTTTGCCCTTGTCGACGTTCGTGCCCTCGAGACGCACGACGAGCGGAACCTTGAGCCCGAGCTCCTTGGTTGCCGCGACGACGCCGTTGGCGATGACGTCGCACTTCATGATGCCGCCAAAGATGTTGACGAAGATTCCCTTCACCGCTTCGGATTGTAGGATGATCTTGAACGCCTTCGTGACGGCCTCCTGGGAGGCTCCACCACCGACATCGAGGAAGTTCGCCGGTTCGCCACCGAAGTGCTTGATGGTGTCCATCGTCGCCATGGCGAGGCCGGCGCCGTTGACGAGGCAGCCGATATTTCCATCGAGTTGAATGTAGGCAAGACCCGCCTCCTTCGCCTCGGTCTCGGTGGGCGCTTCTTCGCTGAGATCGCGGACGCTATCCCAATACTCCCGGTGGCGGAACTCGGCGTTTGAGTCGAAGTTCACCTTCGCGTCGAGCGCAAGCACCCGCTCGTCCTCGGTGAGGATGAGCGGGTTGATTTCGGCGATGCTGCAATCCTCCTCGACGAAGAGCTTCGCGAGGGGCTTCATCAGCGCGGCGAAATGCTTCTGAGCCTCTTTGCTGAGTCCCAGCTTGAAAGCGAGCGAGCGGATGTGGTGATTCTGGATGCCGGCGTCGGCGTGGAAATAGACGGTATGGATCTTCTCGGGGGTTGCGGCTGCGACCTCTTCGATATCCATCCCGCCCTCGGTCGACGCCATCACGGCGATCTTCCGGGTTTCGCGGTCGACGACGAGCGCAAGATAGAGCTCGCTCTTGATGGCGAGCCCCTGTTCGACGAGGAGGCGTTGAACGAGCTTGCCCTCGGGCCCGGTCTGGTGGGTGACGAGGACCTTGCCGAAGATCTCCTTGGCTGCCTCGGCCGCCGCCTCAACGCCTTTGACAACCTTCACGCCGCCGGCCTTACCGCGACCGCCCGCGTGGATCTGCGCCTTGACGACGACGACCTCGTTGCCCGTCTCCTCGATGATCTTGCGCGCCGCTTCAGTCGCCTCTTCGGGCGAGAAACACGCGATGCCATACGGAACGGGGATGCCGTACTTTCGGTACAGCTCCTTCGCCTGATATTCGTGAATGTTCACTTGTGGTTACTCCAGAATCCGCGCTCGGATGAGTGCATCACATATGCTTGATGATCTCGTCTCCGAATTCGCTGCATTTCACTTGGGTCGCTCCCTCCATGAGGCGAGCGAAATCGTAGGTCACGCGCTTGCTGGCGATGGCGCCTTCGACGCCCTTGATGATGATGTCGGCCGCCTCAGTCCAGCCAAGGTGACGGAACATCATCTCGCCCGAAAGGATGACCGAACTCGGATTGACGATGTCCTTGTCCGCGTACTTCGGCGCCGTACCGTGCGTCGCCTCGAAGATACCCACGCCGCTATCGTAGTTGGCGTTGCCACCCGGCGCGATGCCGATGCCACCGACCTGCGCCGCGAGCGCATCAGAGAGATAGTCGCCGTTGAGGTTCAGCGTGGCGATGACGTCGAAGTCCTTGGGCCGCATAAGGATCTGCT
>JAAZAH010000032.1 GCA_012514415.1 Sandaracinaceae bacterium | reverse complement strand
TGGCTCAGCCTTTCATGAAAAAGAGGATGAAGAGGCCGGTGAGGGCGATATTCGCGAGCGCGAGCGGGATGATCCCCTTCCAGCACACGTCCATGATCTGATCGAAGCGGAAGCGCGGGAGCGTCCACCGGATAAGAAGGAGGAGGTAGAGCATCCCCACCACCTTCACGAAGAAGAAGAAGAGGACCTGAATGGTGATGACGAGGCCGTGCGCCATGGGGATCTGATCCGCGACGGTGCCGATCAGCGGGAGCGTCACCTCCCAGGTGCCAGGAAGATCGAGCCCTTCACGCGAGAGGAAGGGCACATCCCAGCCGCCGAGGAAGAGCACGACGAAGAGACAAGAGAGCGCAGCCATCTCGATGAACTCCGACATGAAATACATGCCGAATTTCATGCCCGAATACTCGGTGAAATAGCCACCAACGATCTCGGACTCACCCTCGGGCACATCGAAGGGGATGCGCTTCGACTCGGCGATCGCCGAGGTGAGGTAGAGGATGGCCGCGAGCATCATCGGCGGATAAGCGATCCCCCAGAGATGCTCATGCTGGTAGTTCACCATCTCTTCGAGGCGAAGCGTCCCGTAGATCATGAACGCGGGCACAAGCGAGAGGCCAAGGGCGACCTCATAGCTCACCATCTGGCTCGCTGCGCGCATCCCGCCGAGCAGGGAGTATTTATTGTTTGAGGCGTAACCGCCGAGCGCCGCGCCGAGAATACCCGTCCCTGCTATGGCGAAGACGAAGAGGATCCCGACATCGAGCGGCGCGATCTGAAGGCCCGTCGAGCGGGCTGTCGCCTCAACGCCTTCCGGAAGGACCTTCCAGAAATAATCGAGGTGGACGACATCACCAAAAGGGATGGCCGCGAAGACAAGGATCGCGGGCGTCATCCCGATAATCGGCGCGAGGTTGAAGATGAGCTTATCGGCCTTCGGCGGGACGAAATCCTCTTTGACGATGAGCTTCAACGCGTCCGCGAGCGGATGGAGTAAGCCGCCGAGTGTGATTTTCACGCCGAAGATCGTGATGCTCGCTCGGCTCGGCCCGATGCGATCTTGGATCATGGCGCTCTGCCTGCGCTCAGCCCAGACGAGGCCAGGAGCAAACATCGCGATGGCAATCCCGAGCACGATCGCGATCTTGACGAAGGTCGATGCAACGATGAAGCCCGTATCCATATCAGGCACCTGCCTCTGTGACGCTTTCGCTGATCATCTCTCTTGCGCGCGCCCTGAGCGAGCGTTGATCGCGATGTTCGAGGGCGATGCCGGCGCCCGTCGCGAGCGATGCGACCACCTCGGCGGTCGGCCGGACCGCGGGCTGAGGCGGAACAACGACCTCGAATTCGCGGATGAAGCCTTCAAAGTTCACGAAGCTGCCCTCGGTCTCAAAATGCATCGCGACAGGGAGCACGATATCAGCGAGCGCGGCGAGCTCGGAGATATGCGTATTGAGCGAGATGAGCGGCACGCTCTTTAGCGCGTCGCTCGCCGGGCTATCGAGATCGGCGGCCGCGCCGAGCGCGATGACGCCTGCGATTGAGCCCTCGCGGATGGCCTCGCCGAGCGCCGAAAGATCGGGAAGCTCCGAAGCGCCGGCGGCGAGGAGCGCGCCCTTTCGGTTCGGGTTCTGATCGTCGCGGCGGAGGATATCGTCACCCTCCCAATCAGGCCGAGCGGCGAGGAAGAGTTTTCCTCCGAGCGCCTTATTGAGCGCCACCATCGCGAGGTTATCCTCGGTCGAATGAGCGGCTGAGAGCACGACGGCGAGCTTTCCGCTCTCAACGCCGCGGAGCATCGCGGCGGCCTCGGCTAGCGCATTTGTATTTGAGACAAAACGCCGCTCAGGCCCGCGCCCGATGGTCGCCGACTCGATGCGATCTTCGCGCTGCGCGCGATAGGAGAGCATCCCATCATCGCACATCCAATATTGGTTCACGCGCTCATCGTCGCGCGGGCGGAGGCGCTCGATGAGCCCCTTCCGCGGATCGAAATCGGCGTGTGAGGCGCAGCCGCGCGCGCACCCATCGCAGACGCTATCGGCCGAGCGTAGGAACCAAACACGCGCCTTAAAGCGAAAGTCTCGGCTTGTGAGTGCGCCGACCGGGCAGACATGCTCGGTCATGAGCGTGTAGCGGTGGTCGAGCTGGCGGCCCGGCGAAAGCACGATCTCGCTCTTATTTCCACGCTCACGCTTGCTGAGGACGGGATCGCCAACGAGTTCTTCGCAAACGCGAACGCAGCGCGTGCAAAGGATGCAGCGCTCGGCGTCAAAGACGATGGTCGGACCAAAGCGCACGCCCTTCGGCTTATGGACGGGCTCGGTTCGCTTTCTCTTCAGCTGGTGGAGGTGCTCCTCGTAATAGTCTTGAAGCTTGCACTCCCCCGCCTGATCGCAGATCGGACAATCGACCGGATGGTTGAGGAGGAGAAATTCTTGAACCGAGGCCTGAGCGCTCTTGACCTCTTCATTGCTCGAGGAGACTTCGAGACCGTCGGCCGCGGGTGTCTGACAAGCCGGCACGAGCTTCGGCTTTGTCGCTTGGCGATACTCACCCGTCTCGGGATCTTTCACTAGCTGAGGCATCTCAAGCTGGCGACCACTGGTGATGTGCACGAGGCACATCCGGCAGTTGGCCGCCACGCTCAGCCCGGGATGCCAGCAATAATGAGGGATCTCGATGCCCTGTCGCCACGCGGCGCGCATGATGCTGTCGCCGGGTTCGAAGGGGATCTCACGACCGTCGAGTTTGAAGGTCGACATCAGCGATCACACTCCCCGCCGATCATGTTGATCGTGCCGAAGGTCGGGATGATATCCGCGATATTTCCGCCGATGAGCATCTCACGACACGCATGAAGGTTGTAGAAGCACGGGGGACGCACACGGACGCGATACGGCGTCCCGCTCCCGTCGGAGATGATGTAGAAGCCAAGCTCGCCGTTGCCTGCCTCGGTGAAGCTATAGACCTCACCCGGAGGGGGCTTGAAGCCCTCCATCACGAGCTTGAAGTGCGCGATGGTCGCCTCGATCGTGGTGTAAACTTCGTTCTTTTCGGGAAGCATCACGCGAGGATCGTCCACACTCACCGGACCGCTATCGGGCATCTGCTCAAGCGCCTGCTCGATGATGCGCGCGCTCTGGCGGATCTCCTCGAGCCTGACTGAGAAGCGATCCCAAGCGTCACCGTCCTCGCCGATGGGCACCTCGAACTCAAAGCGATCGTAGACGAGGTAGGGGTTATCCTTGCGGACATCATAGGGGACGCCCGCTGCGCGGAGGCAAGGGCCCGTGAGGCCGTATTGTAGCGCTCGCTCTTTGCTGATGCCGCCGACGCCCTGCGTCCGGTCCATGAAGATGCGGTTCGGAACAAGAAGGTCTTCCACCTCTTGGACCGTCTCGAGGACCTTCGGGAGAATGGCGCGGACGTTCTCTTTGAAATTCGGCGTGGGAGGCATCGCCATCCCGCCGATTCGGCCGAAGCTATGCGTTACCCGCGCCCCAGTCTCGGCCTCGAGCACATCAAAGACCCACTCACGCGCCTTGAGAAGCCAGAGAAGCGGCGTGAATGCGCCGACCTCCATCGACGCCGCGCCGTTCGAGACCAGATGGTCGGCGATGCGCGCGAGCTCGCCCAGGACCACGCGGTAGTATTGGCCGCGGATGGGGACCTCGATCTCACAGAGCTTCTCGACGGCGAGGGCGTAGCCGATGTTGTTGAGGATCGGCGAGACGTAGTTCAGCCGGTCGGTATAGGGGAAGACCTGTTGCCAAGTCCCGCGCTCGCAGCTCTTTTCAAACCCACGATGGAGATAGCCGGGCTGGACGTCCACGTCGAGAATCTCCTCGCCCTTGAGGTCGAGGACCATGCGGATCGTGCCGTGCATCGCGGGATGTGACGGTCCCATCACCAGGCGCATCGGCTCTGCGGGAAGCTCGAGAAGATCGTTCGTCGTCTCGAGGATTTCGTCCAAAGGCTCCATTATTTCGCTCCGTCGCTTGAACCCTCGGCATCCGCAGCGGGCGTCTCGCGCTTGAGACGCTCGCGCTCGGCCCGCGCGATCTCACTGTCGCTGAGCATTCGCCGCTGACCTTGATGCACTCCAAGGGAGGGCGAGACCTGCTTATTGCGTCCGGCGAGGCGCGCTTCCCAATCGACGCGAGCAAAGGGCTGGCCTTGCTCGATGCCAAAGGGCGGCAGCTTCTCGATGTCGGAGACCTCTCGGTATTCGACGAGCGGCTGCGCGCGATCGATCGGATAATCCTTTCGAAGGGGATGCCCCTCGAACTCATCGTATAGCAGAATGCGGCGCAGGTCGGGATGGCCGTCGAAGCGGATGCCGAACATGTCAAAGCATTCACGCTCGGCCCAGTTCGCCCCGGCGTAGATATCCGTCAACGTCGGGACGCTCTCTCCATCGGCGACGCGTACTCGTACGCGGATTCGATGCCGCTTTTCGATCGAACGCAGAAAGACCACCACATCGAAGCGCGGCCCTTCGCGTTCGGGCCAGTCGACCGCGGTGAGATCGCCAAAGAGATCCATCGCCGTCTCAGGATCGTCGCGGAGAAAGCGGATCACCTCGGCATAGCTCGCTTTGTCGACGGTCACCTCTTCATCACCCCGAAACGAGGAGCTTTCGAGGATTTTCTCGCCGAAATGCTCGCGGAGACGCTGAACGACGGCTTCGCTCATTTCGCACCCTCGGGCTTGTCCGCGTCTCGGCCGTAACGAAGCTGCGCCAGCTGCGGAATCTCACGCGGCGGGACGACGCGCGGCTCGCGATCCCCCGTCTCGATCTTCTTCATCAGAAGCATCAGGCCGTCGAGCACAGCCTCCGGACGCGGAGGGCAGCCGGGGATGTACACATCGGTCGGGATCACTTTGTCGATGCCGGGGATGGTGGCGTAGTTATCGTAGAAGCCGCCACAGCTCGCGCACGTGCCGAACGCGATCACCCATTTGGGATCCGCCATCTGCTCGTAGATTCGCTTGAGGACGGGACCTTGGCGCTGGCTGATCGTCCCCACGACCCAGAGCACATCGCTCTGTCGCGGGCTGAAGCGCGGAGCCTCGGCGCCGAAGCGCGCGATGTCGTACTTCGGAGAGGCCGTGCCGAAAAACTCCATGGCGCAGCAGGCCGTCGAAAAAGGATATTGGAAGAGGGAGTAACGGCGCGCCCATCGGAGCAGCTCGTCGAAGCGCGTCGTGAAGAAGCCCTCTCCACCCTGGGATAGCGTCATCTCGCCCAATCGAAGGCTCCTTTCTTCCACGCATAAAGCAGCGTGATTTCCAGCACCCCAAGGAAGATCATCATCTGCATAAAGCCTTCCCATCCGAGATCACGGAAGAGGCTCGCCCACGGATAAACGAAGACCGCCTCGACGTCGAAGACCACGAAGAGAAGCGCCACGAGATAGAACCGCACACTCGGGCGGATCTTTTGGGCGCCCTCCGAGTCTGCACCCGATTCATAGGGGGTCGACTTTTCGAGCGTGGGATTTTTCGGCCCAAGGAAAGTGGTGAGCGTCCACATGAGCAAGGCAATGGCGAGCGCCACGCCGATCATCAGGAATAGGGGCAGATAGACAGAGAACATGCGTCCCGAGGGCTGTATAGAGCGTCCCGAGCCTCATGGCCACACCTTCACCGATCTGAAAATATCGGACGACTCGGGAGTCGCCGGGAACCTTATCAGGAAGATGGCATGTTGACCACCGTACGAGAGCAGGGATGCGTGTTTCCCTGCTTATATTGGCTCTTTTTCTGCTCGCGAGCCGCGCAGATGCAGACGGGTACACGCTGAAACGCGCCGATAGCGGCGCCCTCCTCCATTGGCGGCAGCCCCGCGTGGCGATCGCTTTGCACGAATCGATGCGTGATCACTTCCCAGAAGGGCGCGCCGAGGAGGCGCTGAGGGAGGCCATCGCCACGTGGTCTCGGGCGGGAGCGGGCCCAGAGCTCGTCTACCTAGGCGTGACAGAAGATCAGCCCGGTCACCGGCGAGGCGCGTCCACCAATGGTGTTTATCTCCTCAGGCCGTGGCCCTATGAGAAGAACCTCCTCGCCGTCACGGTCACAAGTTTTGATACGCGGACGGGCGAAATCCTCGACGCAGACATCCTCGTCAACGGCGAAGAGGAGATTAGCGCAACGGGCGACCCATCGCGCTATGATCTCGCAACCATCCTCGCCCACGAGATCGGGCATCTTTTGGGACTTGGAGAGGCGGAACGAAACCCATCCGCCACCATGTATCCGCGCATCGCGCGGGGCGATCGGCGAGCCATCGTCGCGAGCGCCGCGGACCTCGAGGGCATTCGAGATCTTTATCGGCGCGCTCAGCTCGCGGAGGCTTCGAGCACACGCCTCCGGTTCGCCTCGGCGATGGGCGCGCTCTCGCTCCTCTTTGGGCTCATCACCCTGCTCTGGGGCTCGCATCGTGGCCCGCTCCGCGCTTCGGCCCGACGCGCATCGCGCACACCTTCAGCGGCTCGAGCTCCCGACGATCTCCTCGAGCTCTTCGATCCGCTTCGGCGTCCCGGCCGTGAGATTCTCGTTTCCGTCCGCGGTGATGAGCACGTCGTCCTCGATGCGGATCCCGATGCCTTGATATCGGGGATCGCAATCGGCGCCCTCCGCGAAATAGAGCCCCGGCTCGATCGTGATGACCATGCCCGGCTCGAGCTTTCGAGGCTTCTTCCCTTGATGGTAGGCGCCGACATCGTGCACGTCCATGCCGAGGTAATGGCTCGTCCGGTGCATATAGAACGCCGTATGACGCCCTTCGGCGAGGATCTCGTCCACGCTGCCTTTGAGGATACCGAGCTCGATCATCCCCTCGATCAGGATCCGGGTAGCGGCGAGGTGGACATCGTCAAGAGTCACGTCCTTCACCGCCGCTTCGATCGCAGCCTCTTGAGCCCGTAGTACGACCTCGTAAACCTCGCGCTGCGGATCCGAAAAGCGCCCGCTCGCCGGAAAGGTCCGCGTGATATCGGCCGCGTAATAATCGTACTCGGCGCCGGCGTCGATCAGGATGAGATCGCCTGCGTCGATGAGGCGATCGTTCTTTCGATGGTGGAGGATCGTCGCGTTCGGGCCGCTCCCGACGATCGAGGGATACGCCGGACGCTCCGCACCAAGCGTTCGAAAATGACGCGCGAGTTCGGCCTCAAGTTGATATTCGTAGAGGCCCGGCCGTGCGATCTTCATCGCCTCGATATGCGCGACGGTTGAGATTTCGGCCGCTCGGCGCATCCGTTCGACCTCCTCGGGCCCTTTGATGAGGCGATGTTCATGAAGGAGATGCGCCGGATCGACGATGGCTCGCGGCGGCGAGACTTTTCTTCGGGAGCGGCCCCGCACCTCTTCGATCGCGTTCAAAACCTTGGCGTCGAACTCGGAGTCTTTCCCGAGCGCATAAAGAAGCTGAGGGGCGTCCTCGAGATAGTCGGCGAGCCTCTCAGGGAGCTCATCGATCGGGTACGCTTCGTCGACGCCTAGCACCGAAGGTGCGTCTTCTACGCCGAGGCGGAGCCCATCCCACGTCTCGCGGAGCTTGTCCTTCGGGCGGAGAAAGACGATGCTCTTCGCCTCCCCGCCTCGGCTGTCGACAATGAGCGCGCAGTCGGGCTCATCGAAGCCGAGGAGATAATAGAGATCGCTATCTTGCCGGTAGTCGTGCTCGACGTCGCGATTTCGGATGAAGACCGGCGCCGCTGGAAAAAGTGCGACGCCCTCGCCCATCTCCTCGATGAGGCGCGCTCTCCGCGCGGCGTAAAAGCTTTCCTTCTGCTTCATGCCCGAAGTCTAACGCATGGGGAGCACAGCGTCCGTTCTTCAAAGCGATACCGTGATTCGAGCCGGACGTAAGCGCGGCTTGGCATACGATGCGCGCTCGGAAACAGAGCGCCCGGCACCTAACTCACGAGTTTCGGGATGCCGAGAAAGAGGCGGTTGAGCGTGCGCGTGATGAGATCGGGCTCGCGCTTTCCCTCAAGGCGGCGGAGCGCCTCATGATAGGCCGGGACATAGCCGAAGCGCTTCGGGAGGATGCTGATCAAAACGCGGAAAAAGCCGCTCATCATCTTATGCCGCCTGCGGTTCGCGGGCGTCGGCTGAGGGAGCTCGACGAGCTCGCGCGTCCGCTCGGGGAGAGTGATGCAGAGGAAGGTCCAGAGCGGTCGGCGAAGCGGCCAAGGGATGCTCTTTTTCATAAAGCGGCTGATGGTGACGCCCGGCTCGGTTCGTCCGAGGGCATCCGATCGCTGCATCGATTCGAGATAATCTTCGACCTCCTGCCAGCTGCTCGGATGCATCGAATCGGGGATCCCGAAGCAATAGGCGTAGAGCTTCGCGTCCGCGCAGAAGCGATCCCGCTCTTCGTCCGTGAGCGGGCGGATGAGCGCCTCATAGAGCTTCACGCGCGTATAAAAAGCCGTGACATGGACAAAGAGGAGCGCGTTCAGTTCATTCGCCGCGTAGGGGCTGCCTTTGGCGTGTCGCCCCGCGTCCTCGCCGATGGTGCCTTCGACGTGCGTATGAAGCTTATAGAGCGAGATGCTCTTCTTTGAAACCATATCGAGATCGCCATAGATGAGCGACCAGAGATAAATATAGGTGAGCTGCGCGCGCTTCCGCGGCGCCGTCATCACCTTCGAATGCTCGAAGACGGCGGTCGCGATCCACGGGTGCGCGAGCTGGAGCTGGACGGCCTGAACGGCCCCGAGAAAATAGACGACGGTGTGTTTATTGACCTCCCAATACATCGAGCCCGGGCCAAAGAGCCCGCGCTTCGGATCGAGAGGCGCGTTCTTGATGCGCTCAAGCCCCGCGCGAACGTCGGCCTCGCTCACCCATGACGGCGCGTTTTCATACACAGTGTCTTCCACAGACCCCTGTTTAGCGTAAGGCGCGCTTAGATGAAATGGATTTTTAGCTGGCGATGAGAATTTCAGCTCGTGATGCGAGCCGGCATTTTTCAGGGAGGGCGCGGGCTTCACGTGATATATCGAGCGCATGTCGAAGCGGATCGCCTTCCTCGGCGGCGGGAATATGGCCGAGGCGCTGCTTATGGGGCTCGCAGCACAGCCCGAGTCGGGGCTCAGGGGAGCGCTCGTCATCGAGCCGGTTGAGGCTCGCCGAGCCGAGCTCATCGAGCGTTTCAAAGAGTTTGAGCTAAGGGCTGTCGCCAAAGCGGACGCGCTCTTAAACGAGGTCGATCTCCTCATCTTGGCCGTGAAGCCGCAGATCATGGAGCGCGCGCTCGCTCCCTGCCGCGAACATTTAAGCGGCGCTCCGCTGATCATCTCCATCGCCGCGGGCATCAAGACCTCGACGCTTGAAACGATGATCGGCGGCAAGGCTCCGAAGGTCGTGCGCGCGATGCCGAATACGCCGGCGCTTGTTGGCGAAGGAGCGACCGCGATCGCAGCGGTTCAGCATACGCTCGCCGAGGATCTCGATCGCGCCGAGCAGATCTTTCAGAGCGTCGGGAGGGTCGTCCGCGTGACCGAAGATCTCCTCGACGCGGTCACGGGGCTTAGCGGCTCGGGGCCCGCGTATGTCTTTCAGTTCATCGAAGCGCTCGCAGATGGAGGCGTGAAGAATGGCCTCCCGCGCGCCGAGGCGCTCGCCCTCGCCGCGCAGACCGTCAAGGGCGCCGCATCGCTGCTTCTTGAGACGGGCGAGCATCCGGGTGTCCTCAAAGATCGCGTGACGAGCCCTGG
>JAAZAH010000031.1 GCA_012514415.1 Sandaracinaceae bacterium | reverse complement strand
GCCCTCCCCGCCACAACGCGAGGCGAAATCATCCCGCGCATCGAAGGTATCGAGCTCGATGGACTCACCGAGCGGAAGACGCGCCGCGTTGGTGCAAGAGTCGCCTTCGATGCCCTCGCCCTCCGGCGAGGTATGTTCGACGCTGAGGAGGTATTCGCCGACCATATTGGGGGCGGGCATGTACGTGTCGGAGACGACGAAATATTCACCCGGATCGAGCTGCGCCACCACAACTGAGGTGTGCACGCCCATATAGTCATCGTTGCAGATGAGCTCGCTCGTGGCGTGATCGCAGACGGTTCGCAGGTAAAGAACGCCATCGAAATCCGAGCGCTGCTCGATGCGGACGCGCCGACGCTCAGGGAGACGAAGCCGCCTCACCTCTTCGGGTCCGGCAGCTCCGCCCGCGCAGCTCGCGTTGAAGCGCGCTGTTCCCTCGGTGATATTCGATCGAACGACCTGACCGAGCGAGAGGATTTCCGCATCGGCACAGATCTCGGCCGGGCTCCGTTCGGGCGAAACGCGAAGCGTGATCGCGAACTCGCCCACGGCGGCGTCATAGCCGTCCACGACCGCGTAGTAGATGCCAGGATCGAGCGGAAGCGAGACACGCGAACGACCCACCTCGCCCCAATCGTCGTTGCATGCGAGCTCGTCGCCCGTCGAGCAACCGGTGCGGAGATAGAGCACGCCATCGAAAGCCGACTCAAGCTCGATGGTCACGTCCATCCGCTCAGTGAGCTCGAACTCAAAGATCTGTTCGGGGCCGGGAGTTGGCGCACATCCAGCGGTGAGCCCGCTCGGATCGCTCGGTTTGAGCTCACCGAGCACGCGCGTACCCGGCGTAAGCCTCCCATCGGTCCGTTCGCACGAAGCGCCACTCGGGCGTGAAGCGCCCGCGAGCGATCCACTCGTCTGATAGCCCGAGAAGAAGACCTCAGCGCGGCCTCCATCGGCCTCAAGCAGCGCAAGGTAATCGCCCTCGCGCCGCGCGCAGAGCTGCACGCTCGCGCTCGCGTCGTACGCATTTTCGCTCGCTGCGATATCCCCGTCGGGGTCGAGCACGGTGAGGCGGAGATCTTTGACCGACCCCTCGGCAACCGCGACAAGGAGTGTGCACTCCCCACGCTGAAGCCGGAGCGGAATCGATTGGCTCCCTCCCGAAGCAATTTTCACGCGCGTAAGCGGAAGCGCGGGCTCGTGCCCGAGCGCTTTCATCGACTGCCGAACGGCTTGATATCCAAGTTGGGCTGGCGTCGGTCCGCCACCGCAACCCGCGGAAACGAGTAGGACTGCGGCGATCCAAAGGAAGCTCTGTTTGCTTTTCATGGGCGAGACATCTCCGCGGCATCACACGCCGCTCGAGCGCTCGTCATATCAGCTAAAGCGGTCTGGAAGTAGGGTGGTGAGGACGGAAAATGCAGCTTCTTCACCCCGGCGGATGGCGTCCGGAACGCCCACCCCATCGAGCGCTGTCCCGACGACATAAAGCCCCGGGAGCTCTCGAAGCCGCGCCTTGATGGCGGCAACGCGGCGAAGATGAAAAGGCGCATAACGCGGCATCGAACAAGGATAACGATCGACGTAGGTACGCTCGGGCGCGACGTCGATCTTTGCAAGCTCTCGGATCTCACGCCGCGCGATGGTGATGAGCGAGGCATCGTCCAGCTCGTGGAGACGCGAAAAGCGCGGTCCTCCCAAAAACGCGCGGACAATCTCATAACCCTCAGGCGCGCGGTGTTTCCATTTGGCGCTCGAATAGGTCGCGGCGAGGATGGGGCGCCCCTCGATGGCGGGAACCACAAAACCAAAACGACCGAGCTCAGGGATGCGATCTTTTCGAAAGATCAGCGTGACGGCGGCCGCGCTCCCGTGCTCGACGGCAGCAAGCTGTGAAGCGGCGATTCGATCGAGGGGCTGTAGAAGTCGAGCGGCGCGAGCGCCGGGGATCGCGAGGATGACGGCATCTGCGAGCCTCCTCTCGCTGCCACCGACAGAGATCGCGAACGAGCGGCCGTGCCGTTCGATCGCCTCGACCTTGCGTCCAAGCGTTGCCCGCTCGCCAATGCGCGAGGCGAGCGCCTTGGGCAGAACCTCCATGCCCTCGTCGAAACTCATGAAGAGCGAATAACGGGCGCCTTTCGCGTCCGCGTCCGCGGACTGCGCGGTGCGCTGGAGGCCGTGGATCAGACTCCCGGTTTTCGCGAGCTCGTAAAAGCGCGGGATGGACGCGCGGACGCTGATCCGATAGGCGTCTCCGCCGTAAATGCCGGAAACGATCGGCTGAGCGAGACGGTCGAGGAGCTCCTCACCGAGCCGCGAGCGCACAAGCTCACCGACGCTGACATCCTCGGCAGCGAGCGGGAGCGCAAGGCGTTCCATCAAGACCCGCGCTGCGGCCGCCTTTGAGAGGATCCTCGACTCGAAAAGCGCGGTCGGATCGGCGGGGGCGATGAGGGAAAAGCCGCGGGGAATGGGGCGAAGCTCGCCACGGACGGCGATGAGCGCCCCGGAGCGAGCCTCTTCCGTACCAATGATGCGCGAAAGCAGACCGAGGCGGGAGGCGAGCTCGAGCGCCGCCGGTTTATCGCGAAGAAACGCTTCGGGACCGCGTTCGATCACGAAGCCGTCCTCGACCGTCGTTTGGAGGAGTCCGCCGAGGCGATCCGATGCCTCATAGAGCTCGACCTCAAGCTCCGGAGCGAGCTCCATCAGGCGGTGGGTCGCGGCGAGTCCGGCGGGCCCCCCGCCGATGACGATCACTTTTCGGTGCATTTCATCACCTCATTCGCCTTCAATCCCCAGAGCGATGGAGCGCCGCGCGCGGCACGAGCCCTATCGACTGCGCAGCTCGCGACTCACCTTATGGACCGTCTCGACGAGCGCTCTGGCCCGCGCGGGCGAGGCCTCGGGCATGATGCCATGGCCAAGGTTGAAGATATGTCCGGGACGGTTCCCCACGGATTCGAGGATGCGCCGGACTTCATTCTCGAGCGCAGGCGGCTCGGCCAAAATATAGACCGGATCGATATTGCCCATGATCGCCTTCGCCCCGGTCTCATCCCAGGTTTTCGCGAGGTCGGCGCGAAAATCAACGCCAATCACGTCGCCGCCCGCCTCTTTCATCGCGGGATAAAGCGCCGGATTCCCGGTCCCGAAATGGATGGAAGGCACGCTTCGATCGATCGAGTCAAAGATCCGCTTCATGTGCGGGGAGACGTGCTTGCGATAGTCGGACTCCGAGAGACATCCAATCCAGCTATCGAAGATTTGGAGCGCGTCGGCTCCAGCGGCGACCTGCGCATTCAAATAATCGATGATCGAGGTCGTAAATCGCTCCATGAGCTCACGGAAAAGGCCCGGATCGCCGTACATCAACGTCTTCGTCGCGTGGTAGTTCTTCGAGCCACCACCCTCGATCGCGTAGCTCGCCAGCGTAAAGGGCGCGCCCGAGAAGCCGATCAGGGGAACTTTCAGCGATTTTTTCGTTTGCTTGATCGCCTCAAGGACGTAGCCGAGGCTTTCCTCGACATCGATGGATTCGGCGACCGCTTCGATCTGTTCTTTCGTCCGAAGGGGGTTGTGGATCTTGGGCCCATCGCCCTTTTCGAACGAAAATCCAATCCGTAGCGGCTCAAGGATGAGGAGGATGTCCGCGAAGATGATTCCGGCGTCCGTACTGAGCTGCTCGGCGGCGAGCACGGTCACCTCAGCGGCGGTCTCTGGGGATTTGCAGAGCTCAAGAAAGCTCATTTTTTCCCGGATGGCGCGATATTCAGGCTGATAACGCCCCGCCTGCCGCATGAGCCAGACCGGAGTATGGGGAGTGGGCTTACCCCAACACGCATCGATAAAGACACTCATAAAGACTTCATATCACGGCTTTTGGGATCTGCCGTCTTTCACCCCTTACATCGCGATCGGAGGGTCGGATTCGATCCCGAGCGCACGTCGCCGGATCTCGGCCATTACGAAGATGGAACCGCAAGCGATGATGCGTCCCGCAGGGCCCGAAAGCTGAAGGGCCCGTTCATAGGCCTCCGCCGCATCTTTTGCGATCACGCCTTCACGGAAGGCCGAGAAGACCGAGGGATCTTCCGCGCGAGCGACGGAGGGCCGAAAATAGACGCGCTCGAGACCGAGGCCGTCAAAAGCCGAGAGCATCGATCGATGGTCTTTATCGCGCATGGCGCCGAAGACGAGCACAGCCTTTTCCTTGGGGGGGAGCGAGCGGAGCGCTTCAGCGAGCGCCTCACATGCCGCGGGGTTGTGTCCCGCGTCGAAGAGAAACTCCGGACTCCCCGAGACGAGCTCGAATCGCCCCGGCCACCGCGCCATTCGAAAGCCCTTGGCGATCGCCTCGTCCGAGATCTCAAAGCCTGCACGCCTCAGGAGTTCGATCGCGGCGAAGGCGAAACGCGCGTTCGTGCGCGCGTGGGGGCCGAGAAGCGCTGTCGGAGGGGGCTCCGCTTCGGGGAAGATCGGCTCGGCGCCGATCGCACGCGCGAGATGAGCGAGGATCGTCCTCCCCTTGCCCGTATCGCCGATGAGCGCTGGCTTTCCGCTCCGAAAAATTCCGGCTTTCTCGTTCGCGATCGCCTCGATCGTATCGCCAAGGATCGCGGTATGCTCGAGAGCGATGTTGGTAACGCCCGAAAAGATGGGCTCGACGACATTCGTCGTATCGAGGCGTCCGCCAAGGCCCACTTCGAGGATCGCAAGGTCCACCTGCGCTTCGCGAAACGCCTCGAAAGCAATCAGCGTCACGGCCTCGAAAAAGCTGAGCTCACCAAGCGCTTCGTCCTGAAGCACACTCTCGATGAGCGCGCTGGCGGCTTCATCACCCAGCGGCTCGCCATCGATGCGGACGCGCTCAGTGAATCGATGAAGATGCGGCGAAGTAAAAAGTCCGGTTCGGTAGCCTGCTTCTCTAAGGACACGCTCGATCAGCGCAACGCTCGTCCCCTTGCCATTGCTCCCTCCGATGGCGATCGAAGGGAACGCCCGCTCCGGGTTGCCGCGCGACGCGAGCGCCTCGCGAATCCCGTCAAGGCCGAGCCTCATCCCTCGCTCTTCGAAGGCGTAGAGGCTTCTAAGAAGCTCTTGGTAGCGCGTGCTCATTCATCCAAGAAATGGCGGAGCGTCTGCGCGATGCGTCCGCGGAGCTCAAGCCTTGGGACGATCGCGTCGAGCATGCCGTGTTCCAGCAAAAACTCCGCTCGCTGAAAGCCTTCGGGGAGTTTCTGCCGGATGGTCTGCTCGATGACGCGCGGCCCCGCAAATCCGATGAGCGCGCCCGGCTCGGCGAAGTTCACATCGCCGAGGAAAGCAAAACTTGCGGAGACGCCCCCCGTCGTCGGATTGCGCAAATACGAGATGAACGGAACGCGCGCTTCGCGGAGGAGGCGGATGGCGCTCACGCTCTTGGCCATTTGCATGAGCGAGAGGGTGCCCTCTTGCATCCGGGCGCCCCCCGAGGCCGAAAGAATGATGAGCGGACGCTTGGATTCGGCAGCGCGCTCAATGGCCCGCGCGAGTTTTTCACCGACCACCGATCCCATCGATCCGCCGAGAAACTCAAAACGAAAGACGACGAGTTCGATAGGCCTTCCTTCGAGTTTCCCTTCGCCCGAGAGCAACGCATCGTTGGCGCCGCTTTTGCGGATGGCCTGAGCGACGCGCTCGGGATAGGGCTTTTGATCGATAAAGCCCAAGGGATCGGAAGCGCGGAGCTGCGCGTCGTATTCGATGAATGTTCCCGGATCGACAAGGAGCTCGACCCAGCGCTGCGCCGCGAGCGGATAGTGATGGGAGCAGGCGGGACAGACCTCAAAATTCCCGGTAAAATCCTCGGTCTCGAGCGTCACGCCGCAGCCATCGCAGCGGCGAAAGAGCCCTTCTGCGAGGGTTCGTTTTTCGCCATCGGTCTGCGTGATTTTTTTCTTCGCCATCCAGCCCATGCACCCTCCTGGCAGCGCGTCTCGGCGCGACGCCATCTTCTAGCAGCACTCTCGGCGCGTTGCACGGGCGGAGCTCGCCCACATGTGCACACTCGCATACACGCTCCGAATCCCAGCGCCTTGCCCAGCTCGCCTCATCGCGGCTCTCTTGCGACGATACCGGAGAGCTGACGTCCGGTTCGGCCGCCATCCCGACGATACGAAAAGAAGCGCGCGGCGTCTTCGTAGGTGCAGTGATCGAGGAGATCGATATGGCCTTCGGCGAGCCCGGCTCGAAGAAGCTGCGCACGAACGAGGCCGCCAAGATCCGCGAGGTAGCGCGCTCCGCGCGCCCTCAAAAACGGTGGAGAGCCCTCCGGGGTGGCCTTCTGAAAGGCTTCCGCCACTTCGGTGCCGACCTCGAAAGCCTTGGGACCGATATGGGGCCCGATGGCCGCGAGAAGCGAGGCGGCGCTCGCCCCAGTCGCGCTCAAGAATACCGCGAGGGTTTGACCGACGATATCGGCAACGGCTCCCCTCCAGCCCGCATGCACGGCGAGCGCGGCGCCGCTCGCTGGATCGGCGATCAGGAGCGGAACACAATCTGCCGTCCGCACAAAAACACCGACGCCCGATGCAAACGCGACAAGCGCATCGGCCTCGAGACAGCGGATG
>JAAZAH010000030.1 GCA_012514415.1 Sandaracinaceae bacterium | reverse complement strand
CTGCGCGCTCCCCGAAGTCGTTTCCGACGATCTCCCCATAAGCGTCCACGAGATGCTCGCGGATTCAGAGATGCGAGTCGGCGACGAACTCGCGCTTCTCATTGGCGATCGAGTTCGCGCCGTCGCAACGCTCGAAGCAGCCGAGCCCGAGGTCTACGCGTGGACGCAGCAATCGGTCGACATCATTCCCGAGCTCGAAGTCTTCCCAACCAAAATCGTCGAGCTCGACGCCTCCGAGCGCGAATCCATCTGGGGCGCGATCGATACCGACTCGGATCCCGACAAGGTCCAATATTGGAAGATCAGCCCCGGTGAAAACGCGCATCTCTGGGAGGAGTGGAAGGCCAACGGCTATATCGCCGTCGGCTGGGAAAAGTTCGGCGATATCTCGAAGCTCGATCGCGCGGCCTTCGAAAGGCGGATGCGCGAACTTCAGGGCGAGCAAGGTTATGGACCCGCCGGACCGCGGCAGGCTTGGCGCTTTCGGCAGATCCGCACCGGCTCGAGGATCGTCGCCAACCAAGGCACGCGCAAACTCCTCGGCATCGGCACCGTCATAGGGCCCTACGAATACCATCCCGAGGCCGGCGAATATTGCCATCGCCTTCCAGTCCGCTGGGATGATCTCACGGAGCGATCCATCGAGCGGAGCGGCTGGCGAAAGACCCTCATTCAGCTCGATGAAGCAGAGTTCCTGCGGCTCTCCGAGGCCGAGCCCGAGGGCAGCGCCGAATCACCGCCAAAAAAGCCCACCGAGCCTCCTCCTCGTCCCGCGCCCGAGCCTCAATCACTCATCCTCTTCGGCCCTCCAGGCACCGGAAAAACATGGGCGACGATGACGCGCGCGCTTCAGCTCATCTTCCCCGCCGATGAGGTCGCCTCGTGGAGCGCCGACACTCGCGCGCGCCAGTTCCGCGAGCTTCAGCGCCAAGGGCGCATCGAGTTCGTCACGTTCCATCAAGCGTACGGCTACGAAGAATTCGTCGAAGGCATTCGTCCTATGATGTCGACCGACGCAACCGAACAAGTCCGCTACGAGCTTCATCCCGGCGTCTTCAAACGCATCGCATTACGCGCCGCCGCGGACGGCCTTCGCACTCAAGCCTCGATCGCCGCCGCATCCGGCACCGCACGTTTCTCGCGCCTTTGGACCGAGCTCATTCGCCGCGTCGACAGCGGCGAGCTCATCAGCGCGCAAAGCCATCATGGCAACGAATACGATCTCATCGTCTCGGCGCGCGGCAACCTCATCATCGAGCGTCAAAGCGAGCGCGCCGACGAGGACGCCCCGAGCAGCAGGCAGACTGCATCCGAAGAAACTATGCAGCTTCTATGGAGCCATCGCAGTGAGCTGGGCTCGGTCGATCAATGGTCCTACCAGGCAATAGGCGACGTCATTCGAAGAGAGCGCAATACCGGAGGCGGCCATCACTACACCGCGTATTGGATCGCGATGAAGCTTCTCGAAGAGATCGATGATGAGCTCCCGGCAGCTATTCCCGAGCGCCAAGCCGAGCGCGCCGAACGCGTGCAAGAAGCGCTCGACCGGCCACAAGGCGGCACGGTCGACTTCCATTTTACCGCCGAGACGCCGTCTTATGTCCTCATCATCGACGAGATCAACCGCGGCAATATCAGCAAGATCCTCGGCGAGCTCATCACGCTCCTTGAGCCCGATAAACGCCTCGGTGCCACCAATGAACTGAAGCTTCCACTTGCGTATTCACCGCAACATCGATTCGCCGTTCCGCCGAACCTCCACATCATCGGCACCATGAACACCGCCGATCGCTCGATCGCCCTCATGGACGTCGCCCTCCGGCGCCGCTTTCGCTTTGAAGAAATGCTTCCCGATAGCAGCGTCATCCGAAAGGTGCTGAGCGAGAAGGTGCCGAGCCAAGCGCTCGTCGATCTCGTCTGCGATGTCTTTGACACGATGAATGCGCGCATCCGTCAGGTCTTCGATCGCGACCATCAAATCGGGCATGCCTATTTTCTCAAGATCCGTAGCCTCGAAGATCTCCGCGACGTCTTCGCCGATCGCGTCATCCCGCTCCTTCAAGAATATTTTTACGGCGCATGGGAGCGCGTCTGCCTCGTCCTCGGATGCCCCTATGACGACGATGGAACGCCCCTCCGCACCGGTCCTGCAATCGACCCGGCAACCCGGCGATACCGCGCTCCGATCATCCTCGCAGCGGCGAATGACGATCATGGAGTCCTCGGATTTCGGAGCGATGAATACGATGTCGCGATCGATCTCCAGGTCTCGCCGACTTTCAAACCCGCGCTTGCGGCCGAGAGGCGTCCTAGCGATGAGCTACTCGACTATTTTCTCGGCCTCCTCAACCTCGATGAAGAGACTTGGCGAGAGCGCGCCGCCGCATTCGCTATCACGGACGCCAGATGAGGCGCGTCACGCTTCGAGAGCGCGGACGCATCCATCGACTCCGTAAGGGCCGCCTTCCCCCTCACGATAATCCGGATGCATGCTGGCTCGAATCGCGCCTCTTTGATCGCCTGATGGAATACGACCGCTCGCGCGAAACGAACGCCATCTTCGATTGGCGCATCGACGAAGCGCGCGCAGGACAATGGGTCGGCGTCATTCAAATGCCGGGACTCCTCCTTGAGCTTCTCCCAAAAATCGACGGGGGCAATGATACCGAAGGCCCTGCAAACGAGATCGTCCTCGCACGCGATAACCTTCTCATCATGCTCGCCGAGGCCGGCCACGTGCCGCTTCGCTCAAGCGATCTCGCCGATCTCGCAACACATAAAAACCCTCTTCACGAGACCCTCATCACGCTCTTTGCGCGGCGCCTTCGCTTCGAACTTCTCCGCGGCGCCGACCGCGGTTATATCAGCACCGTCGACGACCTCCGGATGATGCGCGGCAAGCTCATGATCGGCCGTCATATCGCGCGCAATGCCGCGAGGCGCGAGCGTTTTATCTGCGCCTTCGATGAGTTCACGGCAGATACCGATCTTAGCCGCGTGCTCAAAGCCTCCTGCCGGATGCTTCTTAATCTATCGCGCTCCAACGAAGCCTCCGAAGCGCTCAGCCATTGCCTCCTCATGCTCGATGATGTGAGCGATGAGATCGACGCGAGACCTTTACTCGATCGCGTCGTTCTCACACGACGAAACGAACGCTTCGCTGATCTCTTTGCCTTTAGCCACCTCGTCCTCGAAGAGCTCTCGCCAAGCATCTCGGGCGGGCGAAGCACAGTATTTTCTTTGCTCTTCGACATGGATCGCGTCTTTGAGGGCTTCATCGCGTCCATGATTTCACGAGCCGCGCGGAGCCTCAGCGATGGCATGGAGATCCATCCCCAAGCAAAATCAAAGCGGCGTTATCTCATGGAAGGCGATCGAGGCGGCGTCTTGAACCTCAGACCCGACATCCTCATCGAAAGCGCTCACGGCCGGATCGTCATCGACACCAAATGGAAGCGCATCGGAGTAGAAAGCCAGCAGAGACAAGCCGGACTCGGAGCCGCCGACCTTTATCAGATCTACGCCTATACGCGCCGCTATGGCGCGAGTCGTAGCATCCTTCTTCTTCCCCGCATCGCAGGTTCAATCGAGCGGGACTTCGCGCCGCTTGACCCATCGGGCGAGCAAGACGGCTCGTCCGTCGCCCTGAGATTCATCAACCTTCACCGTAACCTCAGACGAAGATCCGAGCTTCACGCCTTACGAGACGAGCTCGCGCTCCTCCTCAAAGAAAGCCTTCAGCCTTCCCTCACATCCGCGCCGAGATAAGCACGCGCTCCTCATCGAAGAGCACTCTTGAGGCGGAGGGCAAGGATCCTCTGGCTGAGCCACGCGTCCGCTCTGCCTCACCCCCGATTCCTCCCGATCCACCCCGCAAACGCCGCCATATATCCGCGCAAGAACTCCTCCGTATCCGCGTTCGCGATCTTCCCATCCTCGCCAAGGAGCTTATGCACCTCGCCGATATACGCCTCGGGCTGCTGCATCGCGGGCACGTTCAAAAAGACGAGCGATTGGCGGAGGTGGTGGTTCGCGCCGAAGCCCGAGATCGCGCCAGGCGAGTTGCTCACGACGGCGCCGGGCTTGCCATCCCAGACGCTCTTTCCGTAAGGACGCGAGCCGACATCGAGCGCGTTCTTGAGCACCGCGGGCACGCTCCGATTGTACTCGGGCGTCACAAAGAGCAGCGCATCCGACGCGGCGATCTTCTCACGAAACGCCTTCCACTCGGCGGGCGGACTCTCCGTCTCAAGGTCCTCATTATAAAACGGCAGATCGCCGATCTCGACGATCGAGAGCTTCAGCTCCGAGGGCGCGAGCGCCATCATCGCCTTCGCGAGCCTGCGGCTAAACGAGCCCTTCCGAAGGCTACCAACCAGGACCGCGACGTTAGGGGAGTTACTCATCGAATGCTTCCTTCCTCTGCTTATCCACTACACGATGCCTGCGCGCACTCGGCAGGACAGGGGGGAGGCGCGCGGCACAATCGATTTCATCTCAAGATCCCGTCTGGCCTCTCTCACAAACGGCGGACCCGACCGCATCTGTTGACTCAAAATTCGCCCACCCAAAGCGCCGCTCCTCGCCGCTCCTCGCCGCAACATCCGGCGTGACCATCCGGCAGGCCATCCGACAAGCTGCCGCCTTCAAGGGCGCGCCCCGGCGAAAACCTCCCCTCGCTTGGGCAATCCATCCTCGATTCCTGGGGCTCACCGAAGCCATCCTCCCGCTCCTATCTCGCCCTATCTCGCCTCGATCCGCTCCTTCAGCTGACTCCACTCATTGCTCACTAGCCACTTCCCAAAGACGATCGCGACTCGCGCCTCCCTCCGCCTGCGCCGCAAGATCTCCTCCTCCACCCACTCCATATCAAAGCCCGCCCACTCGCCCGCGACGCTGATGAGGTTCATGCAAAGCACGGGATGAAGCTCCCTATAAAGGATCTCCTCAAGCTCCTCCGCGGAGTAACCGCTCTCCCTCAGCGCCTCGGCGATACGCGCGTGATCGTCCTCGCCGAGCTCCGTGTCGAGATAGAGCGCCGAGAGCGCGAGCCAGACGGGCCTCCGCCGCTCAAGATCCTCTTCGGCCCGAGGAGGCGGATCCGCGCGCCTTATCCAGACGCCAGGAAAGAGCACAAACGTCAGCGGCGGATAATAGAGCGCGATAAATACGACGATGAGCCCCGCATACCAGCCGTAGCGATCGAACGCCCAGAGAAGCCCCGCGATCGCCGCAGCGATGAGCGCACTCGCGATCAAAAAGCCGAGCGCGCGCCACCACCTCGGCGCGTCTCTTTCATCGGCGCGCGGCTCAACCATCACGCGCCTCCGAGATCGTCCCGGCCCTCAAGTCGAGCGAGCGCGCGCG
>JAAZAH010000029.1 GCA_012514415.1 Sandaracinaceae bacterium | reverse complement strand
CGATGGCGGCATAGTCAACCTGTCCGCTCAGCGGGGTGAAGTTCAGCGAGGAGAATGCGCATCACGACACCACCTCCTCCGACTCGGGCTCGCTCGTAGAGGCGGGGATCTCCGCGCGCTTGAGGTCGAAGAGCACCGCCTCGATCTTCGAGCCGAGGAAGCGGTCGAGGAGGCCTCCCGATAAGCCGAGCGCATCCTTGAGCGCGCAGATCGCCTCCTGCCCGAGGTAGAGCTTCACGTTGGCGAGCGCGGCGCCCTTGAAGCGGCGCTTCTCCTCGTCGCTTAGCTTCCCCCGCGCCCGCGACGCCTTGAGATCGGCGACCACCACGTGCTGTTGGTCCTTCACGGCGGTGGCGACGGCGTCGTCGAGACGCGCGAGCACCTGCTGCAGGCGCTCCTGGTCGACCTTGTCCCCAAACCGCCGCGCGAGCTTCCCGATCGCCCAGGTCAACACGGTGACCAGCACGAACACGACGCCCTCGATCGCCCAGATCACGACCTCGGTGATGTCCATCGTATGCCTCCTGGGCGGCTCACGCGGCGCGCCCGCGGGGGCAAAGCAAGGGAGTGCGTTATTGGGGACGACGACTTCTTCGTTCGCCGGAAGTCACCGTTCACCCCTCTGCAACGTCTCGTCGCACACCGGCTCACTCCGAGCAGCTGCTGCAAGGCGTCACCCACGAGCGGAGCGGATCCTCGGCACCGTCGAGTGCTGGCCCAGCCGTGCCACGGAGGCGAGCGCGGGGCATCCTCGTCAAGAGGAGGTACGTGTAGCCTTCGCAGTCATCGCTTGAAAACACCCTGCAAAAGCACCACGACCGGGAGCATCAGGAGATCGCTCGGGTCCATCACGTGCTCGACGACCCCGACGTGTGGCAGCGGGCGCCCCTCGACGCCAGCCACGAGCGCCTGAGCCGGCCATTGGGCGAGGCCGAGAGCGTGGGCGTAGAACGTCGCGAAGGGTACCGAGAGTTGGATCGCCGTGAAGCCGAGCGCGGTCGCGAGCGCACAACCTTCGAGCATCCGGCGCACACGAAGCCCGAGGAGCTCGAACGTCGCGGCGAGCATCATGGGAAAGGCCACGAGCCCCGCCGCGTCGGAAAGTTTCCCCGTAAGCCATGAGGGATGGATGCGCTTCAGCGCATGATCATTGAAGAGCCAAAGCGTCAGAGCCGATATGAAAAGGGGGTGGAGGATGAATCGAGACGCGCCCTCCATTCGGCTCCCTTCTGACGAGACCTCTTCCGAACCCTCTATCAAGGCGGCTCCGTCCGGCGCGCGGATCGGTCGGGCGGCGCGTCATGATCGAGGAGCACGCGGAGGAGCGCCGTGGCCTCCGGCATTCTTCCGAGCATTTGAAGCCTCAGCCCGAGCCCGGCTCGGGGCGTGATCGACACGTGCCCTTCGGCGGACGCGAGGAGAAAGCCGAGCGCTCCCCTACTTTGAACGAATCCCAGAGAGAAGCGCTCCTGAAATCCATCGAGCAGCCCCACGACGCGAGCGCCCATGCCCCCATGGAAGGATACACGCCACCGCGACCTGTCGACACCGAACCCAACCCCCAGGAGCGTGGCGTCACTCGCGAAGCCGTCGGACGAGCCAAAGCGAATGAGCACCTTGGACGATTTGTAGTGAAGAACCTCGAGATGAAGGTGAGGCGCGGGAAGCACCAGAGATCGCCCCTCGGGCGACGCGCCAAAGATCGCGTGAATCCCCACGTCGACGCTCAACTTTCTGACCCCAAGGCGGATGCCGAGCCCCGGACGTGCGCTTCGATATCGCGACGCCGCCGTGCCGAAGTCTCGGTAGATCGAGGGGGCCTCGAGGAGCACACCGCCGGTCATCGCGAAGCTGCCGTGCACGAAGAAGGCCTGTCGGCGGAGCGTGCGGTACGTGAAACGAACGCTTCCGCTCAGGTGGGCATAGCGACCGTTTACAAGAGGCTCTTCCCCTGGAGTGGTAAAGCCTCCTCTCGGTATGTGAAACGTGTCGGCGCCACCCGCGCTGAGCGCGCCATCGAGTGCGACCTTCCCAGGATCGAGGGCGAAGGCGCGCGGGCATGAGAGAAAGAGAATTATTCCGAGGCCGATCGCGAGAGCTCTCACGGCGAATCCTCGATCGTGAGACTCATCCAGCGCTCCGATAAATCGAAGTGTAGGCTTCTTCCCTTCGTCGTGGCGCGGAGCTCGATGACGCCGTCGAAGGGCTCTTCGGACATCACTTCGAGCTCATAGCGAACCGAGCAGGGCGGTTCAGGTGGGCAGAGCTCGGTGATCTCCACGCGCTCGCCGTGCTCAAAATTCATCCATTGGGGTACGCCCTCCGAATCGAACGAGGGGGGCTCGACCTCGGCGGAGACGCCGCGCGGGTCGACGATCGTAAGCGCCACTTCCTCGGCCCAAGATCCGCGATCATCTCGAACGA
Source organism: Sandaracinaceae bacterium (assembly GCA_012514415.1). Lineage (GTDB taxonomy): Bacteria > Myxococcota_A > Polyangia > Polyangiales > Houyiibacteriaceae > JAAYBZ01. The sequence continues at coordinate 567 of JAAZAH010000029.1, read as the reverse complement.
AGCCCTCGAAGGCGTAGATCGAGCTCTCTGATCGCTCATCCACCAGAAATCCGTCGAGACCAAGATTGACGATGAATCGCGTGACGCCGGCCTGGAAGGTCGCATCATGAACGGCGCTGACGGCATGGCTCGGATGGTGAAGCGGGCTCGTCGCGGCGAAGGCGAGCCAGCCGAGGCAAAGCAAAGCAATGGTGAGGGCGCCTCTCTTCTTGTCACGTGGTCGCGAGGGATTCATCGATCGCAGTCCGCGAGAGTCAGTCTCAGTTTGCGTGCACTGTTCCCGCTTTGTCAAGACACTCGACCACCCAGGAAATCGGGTCTGGTTTGGTGGTCGAGCGATGGCTGAGAGTTGCGTGAGCCTCGACGTGAGGGTCACGCGGAGGGGCAACGAAGGGGCGGAGGAGGGTCGCGATGCTCGGTCGCCGAGGCGCCCGCCGATGAGCGCGCGGGCGCGCGCAGACGTCGACAGGAGCCGCGGCGAGCATCCGCTCGCCTCTCTGGGGCTTCGCCCCAGCCCCCACGCTGCCGCCGATGGTCATGCGGCCTCTGCGAGAGGAGCCGGCGAGG
>JAAZAH010000303.1 GCA_012514415.1 Sandaracinaceae bacterium | reverse complement strand
TGGGAGCCTTGAGAGTGCGCTCCGAATCATCGGCGAAGAAGACATCGTCCGCCTCCTTGTGGAAGGGGGACCAAGCCTCCACCGCGCACTCTTCGAGCTCGGCGAGGTCGATGAGATTGCGGCCTTCATCGCCCCGAGCATCCTCGGCGGAGGCGATGCGATGCGCTTTCTTCCCCCGCTTCGCATCCCTTCGATGAGCCAAGCCATCCGCCTCGAAAACGTGGAGACGCGCGCGCTCGGCTCGGATCTTCTCATCCGCGGCGCTCTCCCTAGAAACTGCGCCAGCACTCAAGAGAGGGAAGCGAGTAGGAATTAGAATGTTTACCGGACTCGTCCAAGCCGTTGGCACCATCCGCGGAAAACGCCCGGCGGATGGAGGCATCGTCTTCGAAATCGGCTGCCCATTTAAGGCGCTCGTCCTCGGCGAATCGATCGCCACCGACGGAGTCTGCCTCACGGTGACGCGCGACGTCGGCGACGGATTCGAAGCGCACGCGTCGACGGAAACCCTCGCAAAAACCACACTCGGAGAGCTCAATATCGGCGATGAGGTTCATCTCGAGCGCGCCCTCAATGCAGACGATCGCCTCGGCGGGCACCTCGTCACAGGTCACGTCGATGGCGTGGGAGCGCTCGTGTCGAAAACGCCCGACGGTGACAACCTCATACTTCATTTCCGCGTCCCGGAGCCTCTCGCTCCGTTCATCGCGCCCAAGGGCTCGATCACAATCGACGGAGTGAGTCTCACCGTCAACGGCGTGCGCGGCACCGAGTTCGAGGTCATGATCGTACCGTTCACCCAAAAAGAGACCAAGCTCGGACGCATTCCGAGTGGCGGCCCGGTGAACCTCGAGGTCGATATCCTCGCCAAATACGTCGCACGGCTCCTAGGAAAGCCCGGCGTGGATGGCGTCTCCGATGGAGGCGTGACCCTCGACCTCCTCAAGCGTCATGGTTATCTCTAGAAACGAAAGCTCGACAAAATGACACGCACGGCAATCGAGAAAGTCCAAGCGGCGATCGCCGAGATCCGCGCGGGAAAGATGGTGATCCTCGTCGACGATGAAGATCGCGAAAACGAAGGCGATCTCGTGATGGCGGCGGAATTCGCGACGCCGGAAGCGGTCAACTTCATGGCCCGCAACGGCTGCGGGCTCATCTGCCTCCCGCTCACCGAAGAGCGGGTGCGCGAGCTCGACATCCCGATGATGGTCGGCGACAATCGTTCGCCGCGGAGCACTGCATTTACCGTCTCGATCGAAGCGCGTTCGGGCATCTCCACCGGCATCTCTGCCGCCGACCGCGCGCATACGATTCGAACGGCGATCGATCCTCGAACGCGACCCGACGAGATCGTAAGCCCGGGTCACGTCTTCCCTTTGAAAGCGCGACCTGGCGGGGTGCTTCAGCGCACAGGCCATACCGAGGGGGCGATCGATCTCGCTCGCCTCGCCGGGCTCCAGCCCGCGGCGGTGATCTGTGAGATCATGAACCCGGACGGTACGATGGCGCGACTTCCCGATCTCGAGGTCTTCGCCAAAGAGCACGGGTTGATGATCCTCAGCATCGCCGATCTTGTCGAGTACCGTTTGAGCCAAGAGCGCCTCGTACGCCGGCTCAAGCGCGACGAGGTGACGATGCCGAGCGGAAAGAAGTGGACAGCGCACGTCTACTCTACCGGCATCGATGGCGATGAGAAACAGTTCATGGCGCTGACCCACGGCGAGATCGACGAATCGCCGACGCACGTCCGGGTGCATATGGGAAGCATCCTTGGGGATGTCTTCCAAGTCGCGATGCGCGGGCGAGTGGCGGCGAGCGAAGCGATCGCGCATATCGAGAAGGAAGGGAAGGGCGTCGTCCTTTACGTGCCCGGCGGCCCATCGCCTCTCGAGGATCTCAACTTCTATACTGGACAGAGCCGGGAGACCGCGCCCATGGAACAGGGCGAAGTTCTCCGCGAGTACGGGCTCGGTGCGCAGGTTCTCTCGGATCTTGGCCTCCGCTCCATCATCGTCATTACGAACCGCCCGCGCCGCCTCCCGAGCCTCGAAGGCTACGGCCTCGAGGTCCTCGATCAGATTGTCATCGGGCGTGAGCCCCAAACTCCCTCAACCAGATGAGCTCGACCATGCAACGCTTTGAAGGCAACCTCCACGATGTTACGGACGCGCGCTTTGCCATCGCCGCCTCCCGCTTCAACCATTTCATTGTCGACCGCTTGGTCGATGGCGCCGTCGACGCGCTCGTCCGCCACGGCGTGGAGCGCGCGAATATCAGCCTCGCCTACGTCCCAGGCGCGTTCGAGCTCCCTCTCCTTGTGGATCGGCTCGCGCGATCGAAAAAATTTGATGCCGTGATCGCGTGCTCCGCCGTGATCCGCGGTTCGACGCCACATTTTGATTATGTCGCCGGCGAGGCCGCGAAGGGCACGGCGCAGTCCATGCTCCAAACGGGCGTCCCTGTGGCTTTCGCCGTGCTCACGACCGATACCATCGAGCAGGCGATCGAGCGCGCCGGAACCAAAGCGGGCAATAAGGGCTTCGAGGGCGGGATGACGGCGCTCGAGATGGTGAGCCTGATGCGCTCGCTCGAAGCGGCCGGGCTCTAGTTCTCAAGCGAAATCCTCAACGACGATGCGTGAACGAAGAAGAGGGCGTGAGTCCGCTCTCCAGATGCTCTTTGAGATCGACGCCACCGGCAAAAGCGCCGAGAGCGCGATCATGCATTATTGGGCGACACTCGCTTCGAGCGTCGAGGGGAAAGAATTCGCCAACCAGATCGTGCGTGGGGTGATGAACGATCTTGAAAAGATCGACGCGATGATCCGCGGCGTAAGTCGAAACTGGAGGCTTGAGCGCATGGCCCGGGTCGATCGAAATGTGATCCGACTCGCCACCTATGAGCTCATCGCCTTCGAGGATATCCCGCGGCGCGTCACGCTCAACGAAGCCGTCGAGTTGGCCAAGCGCTATGGAAGCGAAAATAGCGCCTCCTTTGTCAACGGCGTGCTCGATCGACTGGCGAGCGATCTCGGGAAGGCGTAGGCGCAGATGCGGGAGGGGCCCGAACGTCGCTCGGTGGACGGCTCGACCATCCTCTTTGAGGAGGCGAGCCTCGAGCGGATCGAGGCCCAAGACGCAGAAGCCCTCTTATTTCCTCTCTTTCGCGAAGAGCGCCCTCCGTCGGGGCTGCTCGGCGCGGTGGACTGGCGATTTGGCGGGCGCATCTCTCGCCTCATCGCGGAGGGAAGGGTTGCGAGCGAGTTGGGCGCGCTCAGTCTTCTCCCCGCTCGGCGGAGGCTCCCTTCGATCGATAAGGTGCTCATCGTCGGCATGGGGACGATGGAGGCATTTTCGGAGGAACATTATTCCGATTATCTCTCCGTCATCGAGGAAGGCATCCGGCCGCTCGCCATTCGCTCTCTTGGCATGACGCTTCCTGGGCGTGCGCTCGAAAAGATCGAAGCGGCGGCGGCGTTTGAGAGCCTGATCAAACATCCTCGCGTGCCTTTCGCGCTCGATCTCATCGTCTTCGATCGACACGAGGCGGTCAAAGAGATGGGCACCATTTTGGCGACGGCGAAGCGGCGCACGCGCGCATACGACCTCGAGGGCTGAAGGCGGGCAAAGCTAACGCTTCGCCTTCTTTGATGCAGCCGTCTTCTTTGATGCAGCCGTCTTCTTTGATGCAGCCGTCTTCTTTGATGCAGCCGTCTTCTTTGATGCAGCAGTCTTCTTCGGTGCAG
>JAAZAH010000302.1 GCA_012514415.1 Sandaracinaceae bacterium | reverse complement strand
GACCTCCTCACGATGATCGTCGTCGAGCTCTTGGACGAGGTCGGCGCGATCGTCCGGATCGACCTCGACGAGGAGCTCGGCCGCTCCCTCGTGGCCCAATCCGGAAAGGATCGCGATTTGTTTGTCGGCAGGAAGCCGCTCGATGACGTCGGCTCCGTCCTCAGGACCTAGCGCCTGAAGGATCGCGATGCCCTCTTCGTCCGTAAGATCCTCGACAAGCTCCGCGATGTCTTCGGCATGTACGTCTTCGAGCGCGGCGCGGATGGCTTCCTCGCCGCGGAGGAGGACAGCCTTGATGTCGGGACCGATCAAGGTGGAGAGACGCATCATGGTTAGACTCTAGCGGTTATCGAGGGCCTTGAGCACATCCCAGTCCGCAGAGGGAAACCGCGCCCGCGCGGCGTTTCGACTTCCCGAGATGCGCTCCTTCTCCTAGCATATCCAATTGTGTTGAAGCTGCTCTTTTTGGATGCGCGAATGCGACTTGTCTTCGGGCTCCTTCCATTTTTGGCGCTCCAAGCGTCCTGCGCAAAGCGCTCGGACGATGCGGCTTCAGCGCATCTCAGCGAGGCGAGCGAGAGACTGAGCGACGAGGCGGCGGGCGACGGCTCAGCGGACAGAGAGGCCATCGAACCACGACTTCGTCGGCTTCATGACGGGAATGTTCGGCACGTGATCCTTTTTGTGGCGGACACCCTTCGGGCCGATCGCACGCCCCCATTCCATCGCAGGCATGTCTTTTCGCCCGCCATCGAACGCTTCGCAAGTGCAAGCCTCGCCTTCGAACGAGCTTACGCCACGTCCGGATGGACAAAACCGAGCGTCGCCAGCCTCCTCACCGGACTTGAGGTGCACCGACACGGAGCGCGAACGCACCAACACCGCCTCGGCGAAGAGCACATCCTTTTGATGGAGACGCTGAAGGAGGCGGGCTTTTACACAGCGGGTGTCATCACCAACGGCTACATCTCCGAAGCCTATGGATTTCAGCGAGGGTGGGATCGCACGCTCCACGCGAAGGAGACGCTCCGGCGGCGCGGCGAGGATGTCGCTGAGGATGTCGCGCGCATCCTCCGTGAGCGTCCCAAAGATCGTCCGCTCTTTCTTTATATTCATACCACCGATCCGCACGCTCCCTACGAGCCCGGCGAGGAGGATCTCGCCCGATACGATCGACGCCGATATCGCGGCCCCGTTCATTTCGGTGGCGACAAGCTCTTTCTCGAGCGCATCCGGCGAGGCGAGATCTGGCTAAACGCGCGCGATCGCCAGCGCCTTATCGCGCTCTACGATGCCGAGGTCAGCTACCACGATCGGCAGTTCGGAGCGATCCACCAAGTCCTCGCCAAAGAAGGAATTGTCGAGGACGCGCTCTTCATTTTTACGAGCGATCACGGCGAGGAGCTCTTCGATCATGGCTCGGTGTCCCACGGAGGGCGGAGGCTCTACGAAGAGCTCGTCCGCGTTCCCATGCTGGTCCATCATCCGGCCCACCGAGGTGCCCTAAGACGGGAGCGGGTGAGTCTCCTCGATGTGGTCCCAACGATCTATCATGAGCTGGGATTTGAGCCCGATCCCCAACTCAACGGTCGCCCGCTCACCGAGCGAATCCCCCCATCGCGAACGATGCTCTTTGAGACCTATGGGATACGCGGAATCCTCGAAGGCGATCTGAAGTTCACCATCGAAACGGGGATCGAGGAGGGCAGGATCGCCCTCTACAATCTCGCAAAGGATCCGCGCGAGCGACACAATCTCGCAGCGAGCGAGCCCGACGAAGCCGCCCGACTGATGGCTCGCCTCCAAGCGCTCCGCGAAGGGATCGTTCAAGCAGCGAATGTCGCCGACTCGGAGCTCGACGAAGCGACGCTCGAGCAGCTGCGCGAGCTTGGCTATATCGAGTGACTCAAAGACCGCGCCGAAATCGCTGAAAGAATCGGCGAAGCATCAGCGCATCGCCCTCGATTTGAAGCCTCCCCGCGGCAAGGAGCGCCGCGGGGCTCTTTTGTCCAAGGCCGAGCTCCTGAAATTCACGCTCGGAGACGCGCATGATCGCCTCGGGCGGCCGGCTCCCTGGGAGAGGATCTCCCTCGGCGATCTCGAGGATTCCATGCCGGATGGCGAGTTGATAGCGCGCGCCCGTGTCGATGAACTCGATGGCGATGCTCTCTTCGACGTCAGCCGCACGCTCTGGGAGAAGGCGAGACTTCATGACTTCGAGGATCGTCGAAGGCGGAATTGCGCGGAGCATGGTCTCATCGAGTTCCGGCGTCGGAGGGAGCTTGTGCGTCCCTTCGAGCTCGAGGGCCATCTCGAGGAGGTAGGCTCGACCGTTCGTATTCGCGATCGTTTCGGCCAGTTCCCGGAGCGCGCTGACGAACGCATTTTTTCCGCGCTCGTCGAGGGCATCGGCGTCCCGAAGAAGCGCGAGGAGCTCGAGCGCATAGCGCACATCGCCCTCGCTCCGACTCTCCTCGGCGAGATCGAGAACGCGTGCTTGGCCACCGAGATTTTTTACGGTCTTCTTCGCAAATTCCACGCGGCCGCTTGGGTAGAGCGCCTCGGGGCGGCCATCGAACCAGCCAAGGGCATTGCCAAAGATCGCCCTTCCCGACCAATCGATCTGTCCGTAAAGCTCAAGGAGTGAGCGCCGCTCGGCGAGCGCCTTCGGGAGCGCGAGGCGTTCGACGATCGCGTCGAGATCGAGCCCCTGATTGGCGTAGCGGATGACCTGATCCTGAATCGATTGGATGCCGTCCCGATAATCGCGGAGGGCAAGGCGGACTTCGCCGCGGCCCTCAATCGGAAGCGTGTGCGAAGGAATGAGCCGCGCAGGATCGAGGCGACGCATCCGGTCAAGGCTTTGGATCCAGCGTGGGACATCGCGCGGGGAGGTGCCGCGGATGGTGTAGAGATTCGGAAAGGCGAGATAATAGTTGTCGCCCGGAAACAGTGCTTCGAGTGAAGGGATGTAGACGAATAGTTGATCGTGTGTCTCGCCGTGCGCTTCGAAGAGTTGGATCTCGAGGCCTCCGATAGTGAAGCTCGTTTTCCCCTCAAAACGATGCGTCGGGAAGCGAATTCCCGGGCGCATCGAGCCGTCGAGATCGACGCGCCTCCCGAGCGCCGAACACGGAAGAGAAGTGAACTCCACCGAGCTCCCAAACTGACGCGCTCCCCGAATCGTCTCGATCTCGCGGAGCACGCCGTATTGCTTGATGAAGTGGTCATCAAACGTCTTCGTCGCCCAAATCTCCGTCCCTTCCTCGACAAAGGCGGCGGCGCCACCGATATGATCGATATGACTGTGGGTGTAAATCAGCGCGCGGATTGGCCCAGGCGAGCGGGCCAGGAGCGCCTCTTTGGCTGCCGCGGCTCGGCCGACGCTCATCCCCGCATCCACGATCACATTTCCATCGTCGGTCCGAATCAGGATGATATTGGCGAGGTCGTATCCAACAGCGACGAGGATCCGCTCGCCGGCTTCAACAATTCGCGGCTCTCCAACGATCTCTTCGCAATGGGCGGCGAGGGCCTCTTCGGTCGCGACGGGCCGATGCATCTCGGGATCACGCTCGATGATGCGGAGCTTCGAATGAAGATACAGCCCGAACAGAACGAACAAGCCGCCGGCCATGGCGGCGGCCAAGAAAGGAACAGAGCGGGGACGTGCGTTGTGCATGGAGTTTACGGATATCAAGCGTCCGTTTCACGGACGGGCGCTGGGCCCATGATGACACCATGATGACATCGAACGCTCGCCGCAGGTCTTGCTTTGCGCGTGCGGCCTGAATCGGGATGCGAGAGAGCGAGCAATCTGTAAGAGATCCGCTAGCGATCCGGAGGATCGCAGTCTTCAAGATGCGCCACACCCTGAAAAAAGAGCAGAGGCTCGTCGTACGCGCCGAGGCACTCGATGAAGAAGGCCGCGGAGTCGCGACGTATGAAGGCGTCGAACTCGTGGTGTCGGGGATCTACCCAGGCGAGGCGGCCGAGATCGCGATCGAGGCACTGAGCCGGCATCATCCAAGGGGTTTTGGGCGCCTCATTCGACTCATCGAGCCTCACTCGGCGAGGCGATTAAGCCCCTGTCCAAGCGATCGATCGCGAGGCGGCGGATGCACCGGATGCCCGCTGCTCGCGCTTGGCGTCGAGGCGCAGCACGAGGCACACCGGCGTTCACTCAAGATCCGGTATGGGCTCGAGCTCGGCGAGATCCTTCAAGCAAATGATGCGGGATACCGCATGGCGTCCAAACGGATCGCTTTCGACACCCGCGAGGGCATCGAGTTCGGAAGCTTCCGCCGCGGGACGAATCGGCCGGCAGTGATGACGGGTTGCATCGTCGAGTCGCCGCTCATCGTCCGCGCCATTGACGAGCTCAGGGAAAAAGCGCGTGCGCTAGGTATCTCCAGCCGCTCGATAAATGGACGTGCCGGCATCAACGCGATCTGGCTAAAGACCGATGGCGAGGGCCTTCTCCTCACGCTCATCGGCGATGATTTGCACGACGCCAGGATCGAAGCTCTCGCGCGCTCGCTCGAGATGAGTCGCGGCGTGTTCTACTCGCGGCGCGATCCAGCGGGAAACGCACTTCGAGGAGAAACGCCTGTGCGACTTGCGGGAGCGAGCTTTCTCGACACTGAGCTCTTCGGCATCCATCAACACCTCGGACCGCTTGGTTTCCTCCAACCCAACCCCGCCGCCGCTCGTCTCGCTTATGACAAGCTCCTCGAAGGAATCGAGGGTGGAGCGCTCGCTTTCGATCTTTATGCGGGAGCGGGTCTTATCACGGAAAAGCTCCGGGAACGCTTCAAAGAGGTGATCCCATGCGAGTCGTTTGAGGAGAGTGCGCGCGCGCTTGGTGTCGCTCCCCTGCGCGCCCAAGATTTTTTGAGTCAGGCCATCGCGAATCACCGCAAGCCCGACCTCATCGTTGCGAACCCACCGCGTTCGGGCCTCGGTGTGGAGCCGTCAAAGGCCCTCGTCGCGCTCGCGCCGAAAGAGCTCCGAATCATGAGCTGTAGCGCGAAGAGTTTTGCGCGCGATCGCACGATATTGAATGAGGGCTTTGAGCTCATCGAGCTCACGGGTGTCGACACGCTCCCCCATACAGGCCATCTCGAGCTGGTCGCTCGCTTTCGGCGGAAGGAAAGCCAAAGGGACGAAGAGGGCAGGCCAAACAGCGGATAAGGCCTGCGCCGATTCGGCTTAGCG
>JAAZAH010000301.1 GCA_012514415.1 Sandaracinaceae bacterium | reverse complement strand
GATAAGGCATGTCGATCAAGATGAGCCGCCCCTCGAAGCTCAAAAATTCGGGATGCTGTTTGAATGCGTCGAGGTGCACTTCATTCGAGCTCGCGATGAGGACCGAATCGAGGCTGAGCTGCGTGCTTCGGAGCGAGACCTCCCCGCTCTCGATTGCCGCAAGGAGATAGCGGAAGGCCTCGAGCGGACGCTTGAGCAGATCGCTATATTCGATGAGACCTCCGCGCCCATCGACGAGGTCGCCCCCGGCTTCGATGAGATTGAGTGAGCTGAGCGCAGCGGGGAGCTTCATCAAGCTTTGGTCGGCGGTGATTTGACGCTCGTGCGCATCGACGCTCATCTCGGGACCGATGGTGACGAGTCCACGCCGATAGCGGCGCGAAAAATACTCACGCTCGACCCGCACATGCGCAAGGACACGGCGCAGATCCCCCTGGTAGGCACTTTCGAGCGCCTCGAAGATCTGCTGGTTCTGATGACATAGCTCGCCCTCGACCAAGAGCGCCGGCATGTGGTCGAGAGAGCCAAATCGCTCGAGGAAGCGCTGACGCTCTTGCTTGGGGATGAGCAAGAGGGGGTGGTCCCGCATCGGCGGCACGATCCGCGCCTGGACGCGCTCGTTCGGTAGGTAGGCATAGCTGTCGCCTGCGGCGCGATAGTCGTTTCGTCCGCCAAAGCCGATCTCCTTTCCAGAGCCTTCGCGGGGGAAAATCCATGAGAAGCGATAGAGCGCGCCCTCCTCGCTCTCCGAGTAGATCTCAAGCCCGCGCATCAAGCACGCGACGAGCGTGCTCTTCGCGCTCCCGTTGGGTCCGTGAAGGAGGATCAGCCGGTTGACCCTTCCCTCACGAAGAAAGGATTCGATGGCGCGCACGACCGCTTCTGCGGGGGCTTCATGCCCAAAAAGCTGATCGTTCCGCGTTCGGGAAGGATGGCTGCCCTTGTACACCCCCGCGTCGAAGATGCGATAGCGGCGCTGCTTCCCCCGCCATGTCTCGCGCTCCTCGACCCCAAAAAACGAAATGGCGTCTGCGAGATAGCGAGCCGCGTCGCGAAGATGCCGCGTGGGCTCCGCTTCGAGCACCCTCAAATAATCGTCAAAAGAAAGGATCCGCTTCGACTCGCCAAAACGCGAGCGCAGCTCCTCCCGAATATGTTCAAAGCTCCCCACGCATTAAGCGTAGCGGGCGAAACGACGCAGCGACAACTTCAGCGGGAGGCGAGCCGGATGCCGAGGGTCTCGGTGTGGAAGGTGCAGCTCTCAGGCACACACATCGCAAAACGCAAAGAGGCGTTCACTCTCCCCTCGCCGCGCGCCTCGAATTCGAAGCGCGCCCCCTCCTCCTCAAATCGAGCCGCGTCGTCCTTATCAAGGCTCTCGGCGGAAAGCTCGATCGCGGGATCGGCCGCAAGCGTGAGAGTGATTGGAAATCCCTCGTTCACCTTCCACCGGCCGCGTCCTTCGAGCGTGAGCGCGAAACGCTCAGGTGCATCCGAGGGCGCATCCATTTGTGGGACGCGCTGAAGGATCAGGCGATAGCTCTCCCCTTCGAGCGCAGGAGGAGCGTCGATGATTTCACCAGGCTTAGCGGCTTCATCGGCCGCAGTGGGCGCAGGCTCCGTTGCGGGAGGAATCGGCGCACGCTCGCACGCCGAGACGAGGAACGAGGCGAAGACGAAAAGCCCGAACCCACGCTTCTTCATCGCGCAGCTCATTTGGAGTCGACCTCTTCTCTTACGGCGTTGATCACAAATGCGCTCGCATAAGCGAGGTGAAAGCGAGCACGTACGCTGCCATCGCCTTCATCGTTCCACTTCACGAAAACGACAAAGGGGCTCGAGTAGAGCCGATCGCCCGCCCGAACGAGCCCGCTAAAGCCCGGATCGCGTTCTCGGGCGCGAAGGGCCAGCGAGCGGCCGTGCTTTCCCTTGAGTGTCCGATCGACCTCCGCGGTCAGATCGAGAAAGGGTCGTCCCTTTCCGTCCTGCCCCTCGCGGGAAGACTCAACGCCGCCGACGAAGATGAGATCCGCTCTTTCGACCCGCCCGGAGAGCTCTCGCTCCCACGCCTCGCGCCACCTTCCCGATAGATGCGACGGATCCTCGAGAAATTCGACGCCTGAATCAAAGAGTGTCTCATCCTCGACGGAAAACGGCGATGCGACTGCACGAGCCGTATCCACCGAGCCGCCGCAACCCGGAAGCATCGCGCTCGCGATCGCTCCAAAAAGGAGGATCAGGAAGAGCGGATGAAAAACCAATGTGTGGAGAACTTTCATGGGGAAGAAACCTCCGACTCCGTTGAGCAGGAGGGGAGTCCATTTTCCCATAAATTTTGCATATCGTCCGGCAATTTCGCTCTGATTGTAATCATCTTCCCGCTTTTTGGGTGCGGAACCGTCAGCGCGGAGGCGTGAAGCGCTTGGCGCTCAAGGCCGAGACGAGTGAGGAGGTCGGGGGTCATCCCGCGCTCGAGCACTTCGAAGAAGAGGCCGTGCCCTTCGGGTCCGTAGAGTTTATCGCCGACGATTGGGTGGCCGAGATGTGCGAGGTGGACGCGGAGCTGATGCTGACGCCCGGAGATGGGATAAAGCTCGACAAGGCTGAGCCCACCGCGACGCCCGAGCACCCGATAATCGGTGATCGCGGGGAGGCCACCCTCCTCTTCGGAGCGGACCTCCATCAGAAGATGAAAACCTTGCTCGGGACGCGCCATCGCCGCGTCGATGCGCCCCTCATCCCGCTCCAACTCACCGCGGACGATGGCCTGGTACGTCTTATCGACGCGGCGATCCTCAAATGCGCGTTTAAGGGCACGTTCCGCTTCGGGCGTCTTGCCGCAGACGAGGACGCCGCTGGTCTCCTTATCAAGTCGATGGGCGATCTGAGGCGTGGGTCGACCGTAGCGATCGCGGAGCAGCTGCGTGAGTGTGTTTCGGTGGTAGCTCGCTGAGGGGTGGACGGGCAGGCCCGCCGGTTTATCGACGGCCAGCAGGTCTTCGTCTTCGTAGAGCACACCAAAATCCTGCGGCGCGTCGGGTTCCTCAAAGGGCGGGCGGATGATGAAGATTGTCTCGCCGTAGCGAACGCGATCGCTTGGGCGGCGCCGGGTCCCATCTTCGCGATAGGCTGCCGCGCGCACAATTTCATTGGCCCTGGTGCGTGAGAGGCGCGGAATTCGCCCCTGAATGAACCGATCAAGGCGCTGCCCGGCCTGCTCGCGCGCAACGGGAAAGCTGAGGACGATCGAATTCGGATCGCAGCCCTCGGGGAGGGGTATGGTCGGTCGCCTAGTGATATAAAAGAGCTAGTCGGAAAGGCTTGAACGTTCAACCGTCCAGAGCCGCACTTCGGTGCGTTTGGAAGCGCCCTGTGGTTCGGCGCATTTGGCGGCGGGGTGTGCAGGAAGCGATGGGAGAGAAGAGAGCGGATGACGAGACGAGAGGAGGGGGTCGGCTTCAAAACGACGCCGGGGAATCCGAGCGCCTCGCAGCGGCTGATGAAGCCTCCGAAACGACGTGGAAGGAAGCCCTTCGCGCAGGCCTTGTCGGTCTTCTCGCATTCCTCTTTCTTTTTGTTCCGGGGCATCCGCCCAAGCTCTCGGATATCGACGAAGGACGCCCCCCTACTTCGTCGGTATTCCCCGCCGAAGGTCCCGACGGAACCGACGAGCCCTCGCCGCTTGGCGCGCACTTTCGAGATGATTCGCGCGCCGAGGAGTGGCGGGGACAAAGCGAAGCGCCCGATGAAGAAGCATCCTCCTCCCGCATCGCGAACTCGGCCTTTCGGATTGTCGTCCGGCGTGACGATGGGAGCGCCGCCGAGGGGGCACGCGTCGAGCTCATGGGAAGCGGCCTCTCCGCTAAGCTCGTCTTCCGCACGGACTCCGAGGGACGGATCGAGACGCCGAAGCTTCCGCCAGGGTTCTATGAACTCCATGCCCACCATGGCTCGCTCGTCTCCCAACCGATGCTTGGCGTTCAGCTCCATGCGGATCGAGCCAAGGAGATCGAACTCACTCTTCGTCCCGGACTTCGGCTTGAGGGCGAGGTCGTCCGCCTGCGCGATGGGGCTCCTGTGGAGGGAGCGCATCTAAGCGTCATTCCCGATGCACTTTCACTCATTCGTAAAGAAGCGTGGAGTGATGCGCAAGGGAGGTTTCTTCTCGAAGGGCTGCCCGACGGGATCCTTCAGATTTACGTCGAAGCCGAAGGCTATACGCGGAAGGGGCCGCTTCGCATCGATCCATCGGCAGGCGCGCCAAGGATTGAGCTCGGCCTCGCCGCCTCGCTCGAGGTCGTTGTTCGCGATGATCGGGGACGGCCGATCGAAGAAGCCGAAGTGCTCCTGCTCGTCGACGCCCCTGAAGTCTCTCCGAGCGTCGTCGCACCCGGCGATCGCCTCACCGTGATTCCCGGGCCCGTCCCTCCCATCCCGCCCGCCTCGAGCGGCGTCACGTCGCGCAGCCTAGGCGCCGCCAAAGCCATCCTCGCAAGCGGCGAAAGCGATGCGAACGGAAGGCTCCTCTTCACGTCTTTGAACCCGAGCTCCGTCCTGCTCCGCGCCGAAGCCGATCGGAGCACGGCCGCGCTCAGCGAACCGATTCAGCTGCTCCCCGGACGACAGCTCTCTACCGAGATCACGCTCCGCGAAGGCGGGACGCTCTCCATCCGCGTGCGCGATGAATTCGGCGCTCCGGTTCCCGATCCGCGCATTCGGGCGCGACGCGAGGGCGATCCCTTCCCGCTCGAGATTCGCGGCGACGAAAATGGGGAAGCGGAGCTCTACGGTCTTGAGGGCGCGTACGCGGTGCAAGCTTTTTTGGGCGAAGAGGAAAGCGCCGAGAGCGAGCTTGAAATCCGGATCGGCGAGAGGCGAACGGTTGAGCTCCGCTTCGAGCGAAGAGATGCCCAGCTGAGTGGCCGCGTTGTCGATCCGCGCGGATTCGGCATCCGCTCGGCCGCAATCGAGCTTCAAGCCGTGGGGAGCGGACGAAACTTCGCGGCATCCGCCCAAAGCGCTCGCGATGGAACGTTTGCGTTTGAGCAGCTCCCGCCACCGCCCTATTCGCTCCGAGTCACGCATCCCGCTTATCCCGAACTCAAGACGCCACAGATCGAACGTTCCGGCGAGATCCCTCCCATTGTCTTGAGTGTGGGCGGCGCGATCCGCGGCACCATCGTCGATGCGCGCACCGGCGCCGGCATACGTGCGAGGCTCTCGATCGAGACGGCAGGGGGAAGTTTTGAGGCGCGGAGCAACGCCGATGGCGAGTTCAGCGTCGATCGGCTTCCCCTCGGAGATGCAGCCGTCACGATTGAAGCCGAGGGATACCTCAGCGCGCACCAGACGCTCTCGATTCGCGATCAAGAACGCGCCGCTTCACTCGGCACTGTGCGACTTGAGCAAGCGGCCGAGGTCCGGGGCGAGCTTGTGGACCGCTACGGCGAGCCGATCTTCGGTGCGACGCTGAGCGCCGAGGGCGTGGACGGTCCAAGCAGCGACGCACGCGCGCAAAGCGACGAGGCGGGGCGCTTTCACCTCAAGGGACTGTTCGCAGGCCGCGCTCGACTCATCGCGCGCCTACGTGATGGGACGCGATACCTTCATCGAAGCGCGCTCAATCTCCGGAGTGGAGAGCTCGTGGACGGAGTGCGCTTTCGCCTCTCGGATTATGCGGAGGGCGCGCCCGAATTGCCCGTCGCGAACTCGACGCGGCTAGGCGTGCCCGTTGAGGTCGTCGATCGCGGTGGAGCGATCGAGATCGGGTGGATTGCCGAGGGAAGCGGCGCTTCGAGAGCGGGGCTTCGGGTGGGCGATCAGATCCTGGAGATCGACGGCGAGTCGCTCCTCATCGCTGCTCAAGCGAGAGCCGCACTTCGTGTGGGTGAAGGAGAGCGCGTTACGATTCGCATTCGCCGGGGGGCGTCGACGCGGCTCTACGAGGTGATGGGCGAGCGCTATTCGCCACGCTGAATGAGGATGAACCCACCACCGGGAGCCGTCTTCGCCCTCCCTTCCTCGACGAGTTTTTCGAGGTGCGCATCGAGGCTGAGGCGCGCGAGGGGATACACAGAAAGCGGGGCATCGTCGTAAGCGAGCGGGAGGAGCGTGTCGAGGGTTCCTTCGCCGCCGAGCTCCTTCAGCGCATCGACGATCTTCGATTCACGCATCAAGCGGTGTGCGCGGTAATGATCGAGGTAGCCCTTGGGGTTGAAAATCACGCCGCCGTGCGCGGGCAGGAGATAGCGTGGCTCTCGAGCCTTCATACGCTCGAGTGAAGCGAGGTAGCGACGCATATTCCCATCGTGCCGCGCGACAAGGATGGTCCCGACGCCCGCGACCATATCCCCGGCGATCATCGCCCCCGTGGACAGCTCGTGAAAGCAGAGATGTCCCGGCGCATGTCCGGGCGTGTGAACCGCCTCCAGAACGCGCCCGCGGCCGCAATCGAAGCGTTCCCCGTCTGCGATCGATCCGTCAAAGTCGACCTCGCCGCGTAAGCGCTCGATTGTCCCTTCATGGGCAAGGATCGGGACGCCGAAGCGCTTCCGAAGCGAGCCGACGCCGCCGATGTGATCGGGATGGTGATGCGTGACAAGGATGGCACGAAGCCTCGCCCCCGCGCGATCGAGCTCAGCCCGAGTAAACGCTTCAATCCGGTCGAGCTCGCTTTCGTCGGGCGTCGACGGTTCGATTAAAATTGCATCATCCCCGACGATGAGGAACGAATTTGTATGGGTCGCGGGGAAGAGCGTGGGCGACCGCATCGGGAAGATGAAGAAGCCGCGCGCGATCTCCCAAGCGCCGTCCCGTGTAGGATCGTCGCCGAGGAACGCGCCGAGGGCCGGAGAAACAATTTTCTCGCCGCTCTCAAAGAACGCTCGGAGTGCGGACTCGTCGATGGCGACGCTTCCCTCCGGCGGGACGTCGCCCGGAAGCGCCCCGTGGAGCGTCACGCTCTCGGGATGCACGTCGCCACGTCCGGTAAAGCGAAGGACGATCTCGCGATCTTCACCGGCCTCGATTTGCTCGATGCGGGGAAGTGAGAGGAGGGTTCCAAAATGCGCGGCAGGATGCGCGCGCTCCATCAAATAGACTTCGCTCCCGGTGGCGGAACGCATCAGGAGCGCATGGACTTCGCTCATAGCTCTAGCTTTTGCGAAAACAGGGTCGCGCCCCGCTTCCTTCCGACCGTCCGGCTTCGCCCTGCCGGCAGGTGTGAGGGCGGCCCAAGCGCGCGAAGGGTCTCTTTCGTAATCGCCTTGAATGTATCGAAGACACCCATTCCTTCGGTCGCGATGCCCTCGAACTGGGGGACTTCCGCCGGAATACGGAGCGCACGCTGAAGTTCGTCGATTGAAAGCACGCCGGGTAGATCGCGCTTATTGTATTGGACGACCAGCGGAAGGCGATCGGGATCGTCACCCTGCATCCGGAGGTTTTGCGTGAGGTTATAGTAGGACTCGATGTTGTCCTCGAGGCGGCTCGCCTGTGAGTCGACGACAAAGACAATGCCGTCCACATGCCGAAGGATCATCCTCCGCGTCGAGTCATAAGCGATCTGCCCGGGCACCGTCGACAGGTGGATCCGGACGGAAAATCCGTGATACTCACCGAGCGTGACGGGCAGAAGATCGAAGAAGAGCGTACGCTCGGATTCGGTCTTCAGCGAGACCAGCTTCCCCCTCGAATCGGGACGTGAACGCTTATGAATGAACTCGAGATTCGCCGTCTTCCCCGAAAGGCCCGGGCCGTAATAGACGAGCTTCAAATGGAGCTCTCTACGAATGGGGTCTGTGAGCGGCATGGAATCCTACCTCATGATACGCGTAAGCCATCCCGCATGCACCGTCAATCTCCATGGCTCGCCCTCAGCCTCGGCGCACTGCTTAGCGCGTGCGGAGCAAGGCCCCCGTCCGAAACTGAAGCGCACGCACTCTATCGCGAAATTCAGATGCACGAGTCGCGCACGAGCGCGCTGCTCGCCTTAGGGGAGCACCCCTTCGAGCGCGCTGAGGCCACGCGCGAGGTATGCGAATCGGCAAAGGCCATCTGCCGTGCAGCCGATCGCCTCGACGAACAGGACGCAAGGGAGCGCTGCAGGCGCGCAGAGCGACAATGCGCCTCGGTCCGTCGCGCGGTGCGCTGATGCGACGATGGGGAGCGTTGCCTCTGCGATTGGGGCTCACTCCCAAAGGACGTCGACGATCTCATAGAGCCGTCGCCCTGAGGGCGTCGCGACCGTCACTTCATCGCCGATCTCACGGTTGATCAGCGCCCTCGCAACCGGCGAAGTGATCGAGATCGAGCCGTTCTTTACGTCGGCCTCTTCGGAGCCGACGATCCGGAAGCGGCGCTCATCACCGTCCTCGTCTTCAAGGATCACGGTCGCGCCAAATTTCACGCGAGGTCCGCTGAGCTTCTTCGGATCGATGACCTCGGCGCGGGCAAGCTGATCTTCGATAACGGCCATTCGAGCGACGACCATTCCTTGGCGCTCGCGCGCGGCATGATACTCCGCGTTTTCCTTGAGATCGCCATGATCGGCCGCAACCCCGATCTCTTCCGAGATTTTTGGCATTTCGGCCTTCAGGGCGGCGAGCTCATCTTTCAAAGCTTGGAACCCCTCTGGGGTCATCGGGACGCGTTCGGACATGATCGATTCATCCACTCATGGAGCGTGAGAGAAACCATGCGGCGGCTCACTCCGCCGTCCCAAAGAGCTTATCAGGGATTGGCGTGAGCGAAGCGTAATTGCCCGCGCGCATGCTGGAATGATGTTTATCGTGATTTCGCGCAAGGAGCGAGAAATAGCGGAAGGGGAAGCGATCGGAGGCGATCCCCATGTGCACGATGATGTTGAGCATCGCGTGAACAAAAAGCGCCGCGATGAACGCGTAAGGATGCACGGGACCGACGATCATGACGCAAAGCATCAGAAGCGCAAGGCCTGCGAAATTTTCGAAGGGATGGAGGAAAAGACTGTCGATTGCAGAAGGCGTCTTGGCCCGATGATGGACGGCGTGCACGCGTTTGAACCACCCCCAGCGATGGAAGGGATAGCGGTGCATGAAATAGTAGAGAAAATCGTAAAGAACGAGGATGCCGAGGCCTTCGAGCGCGGCCCGCCCTAGGGAGCTCGCCTCGTGGCTTACGAGGGCGCCTTCAAAGAGAAAAACGAAGGCGAGGATGATCGAGGTCGAGAACGCTCCATTCAAGCCGACACGGACGTAGAGCGCCGCACCTTCGAGCTTTCGCTTTTTTTGTGGATGGATGCGGAGATCGCTCTTGGTCTCGTAGAGCGCGATGCAGCTCCCCATGACGAGGAAAGCGCAGCCGAAGATGATAAGGATCGGGATGAGGAGCGGTGTCGAAAACATCAGGGTTATTGGCTTGGATGAAAGTCCGAACACTATCGCCGATCTCCTGCGAGTTGGGAAGGGAGAGCGCGAAGCGGGCGTCGCTCGCGAGGTGTGGGAGAGCCCACGAACGGACTGACGCGCTCGACGCTCAGTCGTGGAGCACGTCGCGTTCAAGGACACGCGAATGGAAACGAAGGAGCTCGACGCTTCCGGGACCGCGCCCATACTCGATATCACGCGTCCCTGGCGTATCGACCAGCTCATGCGGAATGGCCCGCTCGCGGAGCGCGCGTGAGAGCTTCAGCACATCGGCTCTCCCCGGATCCTCCTCGCTCGTCATCAGGCGAATGCGCTGCCCGGCCTCGGGATCCACCCGGCTCGCGAGGGATTCGGCCGCCTTCGCGTCGAGGAGCGGCTGGATCGCTCCGACCGACGAGAACGATGCTTTCGCTCGGAGTCCGATCTCGAGTGCCGCCCTTCCCCCCATCTCGATGCCATCGATTCCCGTCCCGGCCCGCTCCTGCGAAACGCCGGGATAGGCCTCGCGCACGCTCGGAAGAAGCGATTCTTCGACCCATTTGGCGTAGCGATCGTATTCCTCGGCAGATGCTTCGCTGAGATCCGGAAGATAGGGAGCGACAATGACCGGCGGCAAAAATGGAGAATTCGAAAGTTCCGCGTTCAGGAGCTCGAGGTGAGCATCGGTCACGAAGCCACTGAAATCACGGCGCGTGAGCCGTCCGCGCTCGAGCGCGCCGTAGGTGAGCGGGACCGTGAAGTTCACGCTGAAAACCATGGCTCCACGCTGAGGTCCGCGCTCGACGCCGCGAAGATCGTGAAGCGCCACGATCAAAGCGTACCGGCCCTCCGGGGGCGCCATCGCGCGATCGGCGCGACGCGGGAAGATCAACGCGACCGTCTGCGTCTCGCCATCGGGTCCGTCGACCGAGAGGCGACGGTGATGAACAAAGTCTGAACCAGGTTGCGCGCCCGCCCCGCCGAAATCAACGATAGAGAGCGCGAGCACGCCGAGGGCGAGGAAGAGCGAGACGCTCCGAAAGCGAGCCGTGTACTGTCCGTTCATAAGCGCCTTCATGATAGCGCATGATACTCCTGAAGGGACTGCACCGTCAGGGGGTGTTTTCGGAGGTGAGCGATGGCCTCGACGGCAGCGATGGCGGCTGCGATCGTCGTAAAATACGGTATCCCCGCAATAATCGTCTGACGGCGGAGAGAGCGGCTGTCGCGGATGGTCTCGATCCCTTCGGTCGTGTTCACGACCATCACAAGCTCGCCATCGCGGAGGCGGTCGACAATATGGGGGCGGCCCTCGCCGACTTTATGGACGACCTCGGCCTCGACCCCGACACGTGAGAGCGCGCGCTGTGTGCCGGATGTGGCGACGAGCGTAAAACCAAGCTGCTTTAGACGAAGGCCGAGCTCGCATGCGGCCTGCTTATCGGCGTCGCGCACCGAGATGAAGACGCGTCCCTGATGCGGAAGCACCGAACTCGCTCCAAGCGTCGCTTTATGAAAGGCTTCAGCGAAGCTCGATCCGATGCCCATCACCTCGCCGGTCGAACGCATCTCGGGGCCGAGGATGGTGTCGACGCCGGGGAATTTCGCAAAGGGGAAGACGCTCTCCTTCACGGCCACATGCTCCGGGATGATCTCTTCGGTGAAGCCGATCTCGGAAAGCTTTCTACCGGCCATGACCTGAGCGCCGATTTTCGCAAGCGGCTTACCGATGCTCTTTGCCACGAAGGGAACCGTCCGGCTCGCACGAGGGTTCACCTCGATGATGTAGACGGCGCTTCCGCGTACCGCATATTGAACGTTCATCAGCCCCACCACGCCGAGTTCGAGCGCGAGTGCGCGGGTGCTGGCGCGGATCGCCGCTAGGACCTCGGCGGGAAGCGCATGGGCCGGAAGGACGAGCGCGGAGTCGCCGCTATGAACGCCGGCCTCCTCGATGTGCTGTGCGACGCTTCCAATCACGACTTGTTCCCCATCGGCGACGCAATCGACGTCGACCTCGATCGCATCACGGAGGAATTCATCGATGAGGATCGTCTGGGACTCGGCGCCTTCGAGCGCTTCGAGCGCCATCTTCATATAGCGCGCGAGATCGGTGCGCGAATGAACGATCTCCATCGCCCGCCCCCCGAGCACGTAGCTGGGTCGAACAACGACGGGATATCCAATCGATTCCGCGACCTCGAAGGCCTCTTTCACGCCCCGAGCGATGCCGCCGCGCGGCCTGCGAAGCCCAAGCATCTCGAGGACCTCATCGAAGCGTTCGCGATCTTCGGCGCGATCGATGGCGTCGGCGCTCGTGCCAAGGATGGGCACCCCAGCCCGATTGAGTCCCACCGCGAGCTTGAGCGGCGTTTGCCCACCGTATTGGACGATCACGCCGATCGGCTTCTCGAGCTCGACGATATTCATCACGTCTTCGTAGGTGAGCGGCTCGAAGTAGAGGCGATCGGAGGTGTCGTAATCCGTCGAGACGGTCTCGGGGTTACAGTTCACCATGATGGTCTCGTAGCCCATCTCGCGGAGCGCGAATGAGGCGTGGACGCAGCAATAATCGAATTCGATTCCTTGGCCGATGCGGTTCGGCCCGCCACCGAGGATGAGGATCTTTTTGCGATCGCTCGGCTCGGCCTCGGAACGAACCCCCCAGGTCGAGTAGAGGTAGGGCATCTTCGCGGGGCTTGCGCCTGCGACCGTGTCGACGCGCGCGTAGACGGGCACGACCCCGAGGGCCTTTCGAGCCTCGCGAACCGCAGCCGGATCTTCAGCGCGCGCGCGCGCGATCTGCGTATCGGAGAAGCCCATCGCTTTGGCGCGGAAAAATTCCTCGCGGCTCAGCGCGCGCCCGCGGCTCTCTTCGAGCGCTCGCTCTTGATCGATGATCTCCTCGAGCTGCCGAATGAAGAAGGGATCGATGGCGGTTGCGCGGTGGATCTCTTCGGGCGTGATGCCGACGCGGAGCGCATCGCCCAGATAGAAAAGCCGCTCGCCCAAGGGAACGCGAATGATCTCGAGAAGCGCGGCGCGGAGCTCTTCTTGAGTTGGCGGCGGAAGATCGGCACGCGGCGCAGCCGAGCTCAGCGCCGCGAGTCCGTCCTCGTGCGAGATGGCCCGCACCTGCTCGGCGATCTCGCGATAGTCCACGCGATCGAGCAGTGAGGAGAGACCGTCCTTCCCCGTCTCGAGGGAGCGGCAGGCCTTTTGGAGCGATTCTTTGAAGGTTCGTCCAATCGCCATCACCTCCCCGACGGACTTCATCTGCGTCGTAAGGCGCGGATCGGCGCCGGGGAACTTCTCGAAGGCAAAGCGCGGGATTTTGGTAACGACGTAATCAATGGCGGGATCGAATGCGGCCGAGTCTCCCGTGAGATCGTTCGAGACCTCATCGAGCGTATAGCCGACGGCGAGCTTCGCAGCGACCTTGGCGATCGGATAGCCGGTGGCTTTCGAAGCGAGCGCCGAGGAGCGGCTGACGCGCGGATTCATCTCGATGACGACGAGGCGACCGTTGTCGGGATTGACCGAGAACTGGATATTGGCGCCGCCGGTCTCAACGCCGATCTCTTCGATGATCGCCTTCCCCGCATCGCGGAGCCGGAGAAATTCCGGGTGCGACATCGTCATGGCCGGCGCGACGGTGATGGAGTCGCCGGTATGCACACCCATCGGATCGAAGTTTTCGATGGTGCAAATCACGCCAAAGTTGCCAGCGCGATCGCGGATGACTTCGAGCTCGTATTCCTTCCAGCCGAGGAGACTCTCTTCGATGAGGCATTCGTGGACGGGGCTTTGGCTAAACGCCCAGCGAATGGCGCGATCGAACTCCTCGCGGTTGTATGCGACGCCGCCGCCAGAGCCGCCCATTGTAAGGCTTGGGCGAAGGATCAGCGGGAAGCCGATCTCCTCCATCGCCGCTTCGGCCTGCTCCAGCGTGCGTGCGACGACGGCGCGCGGACATTCAAGGCCGATCTTCTCCATCGCGTCTTTGAAGAGCTCGCGCTCCTCGCCCTTACGGATGGCATCGATGTTGGCTCCAAGGAGCTCGATTCCGTATTTCTTGAGCGTCCCGCGCTCATCGAGGGCAAGCGCGAGGTTCAGCGCCGTCTGCCCTCCGAGCGTTGCGAGGAGCGCATCGGGGCGCTCGCGCTCGATGATCGTCTCGATCACGTCCGGGACGAGCGGCTCGACGTAGGTCCGGAAGGCAAACTCCGGATCGGTCATGATCGTCGCCGGGTTCGAGTTCACGAGGATGACCTCGTACCCATCGGCGGAGAGGGCCTTCGCCCCCTGTGTTCCGGAATAATCGAATTCGCAGGCCTGTCCGATAACGATAGGCCCGGAGCCGATGATCAAAATTCGTCGAAGGTCGTCCCGGCGCGGCATAGATATGTTTTCATCGTGGAAGCGCGTGGTTGACGGCGCGCTTCGAGGGTGAGCCGCACTTATCAGAGGAGGGCTCCGATCGCAACGTGAAGCGAGGGTGAACCGCTTTCCCGCGCCGCGGCGGGCGGTTCGCGTCAGGTCTGATTGCGCACGCACGCCGAGCGCCTCGTAGCAAACGATCGACGTGCGTCAGTGCGTTCAGATGCCGGACTAGAGGCAGGGCTCGCTCAGTTCGTAAAAGGAGCGCAGATAGACGGGCGGTCCATTGCCGAGGCAGAGCAAACCAAAGCCTTCGCCTTCGGTAGCCGAGAGCCAGCCGCTTGCGGGGAGGCGCTGGAATTCCCACGTGATCTGATACGGAGTGATGAGATAGCACTCGCCGCGGGCTTCGATCCTCCAGCCGCACTCATCGCCTCGCATCTCGCCCTCGACGCGGAGCACGCGGGGCGCGTCGAGGTGCGCGTGGTAGCCAAGATCGGGCGCGCCTTGATCGGGGCGCCAATCGGAATGCGCCGTCGTCTCCGCCAAAGAGTGGGCGCCCATCCTTTCGGCGAGCGGCGGGCTATCGATGGTCACTCCCTCCCCGCACGCCGAGTTTTCCGGGATGAGCGCGATCCCATGGAGAACATCGTGAGCGGCGGGCCCAAAGCAGTAGCCCGCAATTTCCGGATGGAACGGCTCGGGGGACGACACATTGAGCAGCCGACTCACTTCGTCTGGCGCGCCGGGGTCCTCGAGCTCCGTGACAATATTGTACGCTCGCGCTTGGAGCGGAGAGCCATCATGAGAGAGATAGGCGAAGTCAACGAGCGGCGCCGAAGAGGTTGTGATATGCGCGAGTTCGAAGTCGAGAGGCTTCGAGATTTCCATTTGTTCGGAATAGAGGACGTAGTCAAGAAACCTCATTTGAAAATCTTCCGGATCGATCACGTAAGAGAGGTTACTAAAACGCACCTCGGCGGCTCGATCGCTGCGATAGTGGAGGATCTGAATCCCCGGCGCTTGAGCGCCCATTCCATAGGTCGACTGCTCGATCGCTGAGTTCGAAAACTCAAACCTCAGCGTGTCCTGCGTCTCAGCGCCTTCGTAGAGCTCGCCACCGATTGGTGGCGAGCCCGTGACGAAACGGGAATCTGTAATCTTGAGCGAGTGCGAGGTCTCGAACCAAAGCGGAGCTCTGTCGAAATACATGTCCGAATAGTCGCCGATCAGTAGAAGATTTTCGAGCTTTCCTTCGACGTTACTCAACTGGATGTATTGCGTCATGAACTGATAGGCGCTCCTTCCCGTATCCGCGAGAAATACACGCGATAGATGAAGACCGTTCACATTCTCGAGCGAAATATCGCCGAAGGTGTTGTCTCCATCCGCTCCGAGCCCATCGATGGCGAGGTTGAATAGCTCGAGCCCATCGACTCCGTACGCATCGATCCCAGCCGACGGATCACGCATCGAATCGTACGCATGAAGTGCAAACCCATCGATGACGACGGATTCGGCATCGTCGATCCGCACCGAAGGGGCGTAGAGATCCGCGCTCCGCAGTAGATAGGAAGCATTGAGGAGCGGGAATTGCCGCTCGGCAAGGTATCGCTCGCCGCCAACGAAGCCTCCATAAGCCTCGACGCCACGTGCGTAGACCTCGATCGCCGGACTCTCGTACTCACCGGCGCGGAACCAGAATTGCCGTCCGTCGATTTGTGCGCCGCGGTTGAGGAGATCGCTCACGGCCTCGCTATGGCTTCGATACGCCGTCTCCCAGCTCCGGCCATCCGCCTCGACCTGTCCGTCGCGACTTGCATCGATAAAGACCACGGAAAAATCGGAGCAGCCGAGCTCGGCGAGATTCACGCTCTCGCGGTACGCCCCGTCGCAGAGTCCGTAACCTTTGCTGTCCGCCTTACATGGATCGGTCTCGTATCGATCCACCCGTCCATTGGCATTCCAATCCTCGATGCCGTCCGGAATCCCATCGCCGTCGGTATCGGCGTTGTAGCGATCGGTACACCCCTGCACCTCGATCCAATCGGGGATCCCGTCATCATCGCTATCGAGGGTCGGATCGATCCCATCCGGATCGCCCTCGACAACGGTGAGCCGGATGAGACCTCGGGCGCGGAGCCCCGCGGGATTGGCCACGAGATAGATGGCCTCGACATCGCCCGTATATCCGGCCGGCGAGCGGTATTCGAAATTGCCATCCGGCAGAAGCTCAATGGAACCGCTCCCTCGAATGACCTCACCCGAGACAAGCGCGAGGCCCTCCTCTTGAGGATCGCGATCGTTTTCGCTCGGATTAAAGATGAAGGGCTGATGGTTCGGGATCGTATAGTGATCGGCGACCGTGTACGGGGGGAGTGCGAAGTTCCCATCCCTTTCGAGCGTCCCATAATCCTCGGGGAGAAGCGCTGCATCAAGGCAGCGGCCGAGCGAGCAGGTTTCATCGGGATGGCAATCAAGGATGCCAAGACAGCTCTCCTCAAAGCGAAGGACCGCTGTTCGTGCTTCACGCCGGACGTAGGCGCCGCGCGCCCTCACGATCGCGAGCACATGGCTTTCCTCACCGAGCCCAGAGGCTTCGATGCCGAACTGACGCGTCTCATCGTCGTTCTCTGGGATGAGCGCGAGGCTGAGGGGAAACTCGGGCGCGTCGAGGTCAATCTCGGCGCGCGGTTCGGGGGCCCTGCCCTCCTCGGATCCGTAGACGACGATTCGTACGCTCTGGATGCGCTCGCGAGGCACCTCCTCGGCGTCGATGATCACCATCACCTGGGTTGACGGCAGCTCGACGCAGCCGGCGAAGAGTAGAACGACGAAGCTCCCGAAGAGCGGCGCGAGGGGCGAGAGGGTCGATGCAATCCAAGATCTCATGGCTCTGCGGATACGATAGTGGAAATCAGCGCATTTTG
>JAAZAH010000300.1 GCA_012514415.1 Sandaracinaceae bacterium | reverse complement strand
TCGGCGCGGGCTACGTCTATTATCCGATCCTTTACGATGACGCGCTTCACCGACCGAGCCGGAATTTTCATGAGCATCGCGCCTTTTCTGAGCTGACACTGGGGCGGGCGCTTCGGCGCAAAATCGCATTTACAGGACGGATGCGCCTCGAGCATCGCTTTCGGTCGAGTGGTCCAGGTGCCATCTCCGAAGCAGCGGAACGCTCGCCCGTCGCGCATCGCCTCAGGCTCTTTCTGCGCGCGGAGCGTCTACTCAAGGAGGCTTCGGGCCTCCATCTCGTCACGTTTTCCGAGACCTTTTTTCATTTGAATGCGTCCGCGTTCACTCGTGGTGCCGACTTCGATCAACAGCGGAGCTTTCTCGGCCTGGCGATCGATATGGGTCGTCGTGGACGCGCAGAGGGCGGATATCTCAACCAATTCATCAAGACCCCGAGCACGCAAAACTGGATGAACCATGCGATCTTTCTCATCCTGAGTGTCGCCGTCTCTCATCATCGCGAGGCAGAGAGTGAATGAGGACGTTGCCATCCCGACTGAGGAAGCTCTCGGCGGGTTGGTTTGGCGTTTCCCTCAGGAGATGGCGTGTTGGGCGCGTCAGCTCTCTCGTTGAGTGAGGAGGCTTCGCTTGAGGTGAGCGCGGGCAGAAAAGCGACGGCGTCGCTTTGGCCGTGGATGGAGCGGCGGGCGATCTCGCATGCTGAAGTGCGGGCGGCGGCTTCGCTTCCGCGCCCCAAGCATTGGAAGATCCCCCAATTTTGCTAGAGTCCTCGAGACTGTGAGGGCGGGCCGGACCTGTGCCCTCATCCAAGTTGCAAAGTGAATGATCAAATATCTCGGTTCGAAGCGCCTCCTCCTCGACGCCATCGGTGCCGCCGTGGATTCATTCGGGGAGTCTCGGCGGGTGCTTGACCTTTTCAGTGGAACGAGTCGCGTCGGACACGCCTTAAAACGCCGCGGCCATTATGTGATCGCCAACGATCACCTCCATTTCGCGGCGAACCTCGCGCGCACCTATGTCGAGGCCGACGGAAGGGTGTATCGGGAGCGGGCCGCGCGCCTCATCGACGAGCTCAACGAGATCGAAGGCATCCCCGGCTACGTCACTCAAACGTTCTGTACCGAAGCGCGTTATTTCCGTCCTGAAAACGGGATGCGCATCGATGCGATTCGAGAGCGTATCGAGACCCTCGACGTGGATTGCACGCTCAAGGCCATCCTTCTTACGAGCCTTATCGAGGCCGCCGATCGCGTCGACAGCACGACGGGCGTGCAGATGGCCTATCTCAAAGAGTGGGCGAAGCGCGCATACAACCCGCTCTCGATGCGTCTCCCCGAAATCCTCGACGGCCCGGGCGAGGCGCATCGTTTTGACGCGCTCGATGCCGCGGGCGCGTTCGAGGTCGATCTCGCCTATCTTGATCCCCCCTACAATCAGCATCGATACATCGGCAACTACCACGTCTGGGAGACGATCACGCGCTGGGACCATCCCGAAGCCTACGGCATCGCCCGAAAGCGCATCCAAGCCAAAGATCATAAGAGCCCCTTCAACTCGAAGCGCGAGATCGAAGGGGCGATGCGCCAGGTGCTCGAGCGGCTGCGGGCAAAGGAGATCATCGTCTCGTTCAACAACGAGGGCTACCTGAGCCGGGAGACGCTCGAGGAGATGCTCGCCGATTATGGCCACGTCGAAACAGTCGCGATCGATTTCAAGCGTTATGTCGGCGCGCAGATCGGCATCTACAACCTGAGCGGGAAGAAGGTCGGCAGGGTCGGCCGGCTCAGGAATATTGAGTTTCTCTTCATCGTATCTCAGGATCCGGACGCAGCGCGACACGCCGCGGCCGCGGTCATTCGCGCCGAAAAGAAGCGTCGCGACGCTCTGCCCAAAGGAAGTAGAGCGCGCGTGACCGCCGCAAAGATCGCAGAAGGCCAGAGAGAATGAGCTTGAAGAACGCCCTCCACGACCCCGAAAAATTCAACCTTATCGTCGCCGAATGCGTCGAGCTGATCGAGCGTGAGGTCGACTCAAAGAAGGGGCTCTCCGGGGTCGCCATTCGCACAGGCTTCAAAGCTGTCCGCGGGTTGAAGCCGGGCTTCCTCGAGGGAGCGGTCCG
>JAAZAH010000299.1 GCA_012514415.1 Sandaracinaceae bacterium | reverse complement strand
TCGAGGTGCTCGGGATCGATGTTCGTCAGCACCGAGATCGAGGGATGGAGTCGTAAAAAGGATCCATCGGATTCATCCGCCTCGGCGACCAGAAGCTCGCCCTTCCCGCTCGCTGCGTTCGAGCCAAGTGCGTTCAGTCTTCCGCCGATGATCACAGTCGGATCGAGCCCCGCATCACGCAAGACGGTGGCGACCAGCGAGGTCGCCGTCGTTTTTCCATGCGAGCCCGCAATGGCGATCCCGGACTTCAAGCGCATGAGCTCACCGAGCATCTCAGCGCGGCGAATCACGGGGATGCCTTGATCCTTTGCCGCGACGATCTCGGGATTGTCTTGCTTTACGGCCGAGCTATAGACGACGACGTCTGCCTCTTTAATGTGTCGGGCAGCATGTCCAAAAGCGATTCGCGCGCCTCGAGCTTCGAGCTCACGCGTCACCTCGCTCTCTTTAAGATCGGAGCCTGAAACGCGAAAGCCGAGCTCGAGGAGCACCTCGGCGATCCCGCTCATTCCGACCCCGCCGATACCGATGAAATGGATGGAACGGACCCTGCCGCGAAACATGGCTCGCGTTTATCACGAAGCGCGGCGGGATGCTCAATTCTAGGCGCGCCTACATTTCTTCAGAGCGCCGTATCACCTTCCACATTAGGCGCGGCGCGAGCCGGCGTCCATGATACAAGGCTTTGGCCATGGCGAGCGGGAGCACGAGCGCCTTGCCGCGCTCGATTCCCTTCTCGACGGCATCGACGACCGCCTCGGGGTCGGCGAGGAGATTCTCTCGTGCCGCTTGCTGAATGCTTTTCGGGTTCGAGGTATTGCGCGCTTGGTCGATCAGCGGTGTGTTCACCATCGGCGGGCAGATGAGATGAACGTCGACGCCCGTCCCCTTAAGCTCCTCGCTGAGAATCTCGAGATACGCATTCACCGCCGCCTTCGAGGCGCAATAGGCCGCGAGATGGGGCGTGAGCGCATAGCCGGCGACCGAGCCGTAGACGATGAGCTTCCCTCGCCCCCGCTTGAGCATTGAAGGGAGGACGTTCGCGATCACCTGAACGACTCCATCGTAGTTCACGCGCATCACTCGGCTCACCTCTTCGGGTGAGGCGTCCTGAATGAGCGCCGTCGGCATGATGCCGGCGGTATAAATCATCCGATCGATGGGACCGAGCGACTCTTCGACTTCCCGGATCATCGATGCGACGTCCGATGCATTCGTCACATCGCATTCGATGAGCCGCATCTCCGGATGTCCCTCTTGGGTCTGCCGGAGGCCTTCGAGGTTTCGATCCGCGATGGCCACACGGAGCCCTCTGGAGGCTTCACGCCGCGCGTGGATACGGCCCATTCCGCTGCCCGCGCCGATCACGAGCGCCACGTTCTCATTCGTCTTCTTCATACGGGCTTTTTAGCAGAGCCAGTTGCTCTTGGCGCCGAAATTCCATTCGCTTCCATCGAGCACAAGCGGCTTGGGATGCGGCGTGCGCGTGCGCGGACGGTACGCATCTGCGCTCCGAAGGGCGGCATGCCGTTCGAGCGAACAGGTGGCGAGCGGTTCTTCATCGAATGCGCTGACGGACTGGTTCTCTATCACCCCAAGGGGTGATTTTTCCTCATCAGCTCCGCCGTTTTGTTCACCATTAATCACCCCTTGGGGTGATCCATGATTGCCGCCCTTTTCCGGTGCACCTTCGAGCCACGCCATGAGATCGTCCACGATCTCTGCTGCGGCCTCGGGCTTTCCGACACTTCGCGATGCCTCACCCATCGCGCGGAGCCTCTCTTCGTCGCCTAGGAGCTGGCGGATTATCTGGACCATCGCGTCGCGGTCAAGATCGCGTTCTTGAATGCACAGCGCCGCCCCAGCACGCTCAAGCGCCTCCGCGTTGCGTGTCTGGTGATCGTCCGCTGCGAAGGGAAAGGGGATGAAGATGGCAGGGCGGCCGAGCGCGGCCAGCTCGGCCACGGTCGACGCGCCGGCCCGTGCGATCACGAGCTTCGACGACGCGTAGGCGCCTGCCATATCGGAGATGAAAGCCTCGACGCGTGCCGGGACTCCGAGAGCCTCATAGCGCGCCTCGACCGCATCCCGCATCGACTCGCCCGTCTGATGGAGGACGCGCAGTCCCATGGCCTCGAGATCGAGTTCTCGGAGCACCTCCGGGAGAAATTCGTTGAGCGCGCGGGCTCCCTGAGAGCCACCAAGGATGAAGATCTGATCCGCACGCGCCTCAAAGCCCAAGGGGTCGATCCGAGCGAGCCGGGCCGCCGAGACGATCTCTTTGCGTACGGGGTTTCCAACAACACGCACGGCCTCATCG
>JAAZAH010000298.1 GCA_012514415.1 Sandaracinaceae bacterium | reverse complement strand
GGGCGGGAATCATGCCGAGATCGCTAAAGAGCGCTCTGAGGCCCTGACGCGCGTGGCGGATATAGCGGGTCTGAAAGCGCTGCGGATCGCCGATCTCGACGGTGATCGCTGGGATGCCACGTTCCATGGCTGCGCCGCGCAGGGTGTGGTCGCTCGGCGGATTGTGCACGATGATCTCGGGGCGCTGGAGGAAGGCCATCTTTTTCGTGCGCGGATCTTTGAGATCCGCTCGAACATAAAGTGAGTTCACGCGGCCAAAGCTCGCGGTGTGGAGATCGATGAGCCGATCGAAATTGTCAACGATGCGCGTCAGCAGGCGGTTGGCGTAGACCTCGGCGATATTCCCGTCGGCGCGCCCTGGGAAAAGGTGGTTCAGATCGAATTGGCCATAGAACTGGCGCTGATGGCGATGAAGGCCCGGGAGGTTGACGCAAACAACGCCAACGATCGTGCCGCGAAGGTGACGTGGGTCGAGCCGTGAAAAGACGTCGTGAATGACCGCGATTCCGTTGAGCTCATTGCCGTGGACGGCGGCGGTGATGCCGTAGACCGGCCCAGGCCGCCGTCCCTTGGCGACGATGATCGGGATGAGCATGTCGTTACCGAGGCCGTCGGCAACGAGCTCGAGGTTGACGCGATGGATCATCCCATCCTCGAGCTCGTCGAGATCAAGCTGGACGACTCGGTGGATGGGGCCATGAGGTGGGGCTTGGTCGGCGCCCAATGCGCCGCCGCTCGTCTTCTTACCTTTCATCCCAAGATCTCCCGCTGAAGTGCTTCGTCCGGCGCCATCGAGGCGAAGAAGCGCCGTCGGAATTTACCCTTTTTGGTGAGGAGACGTTCGGCCATGCGATCGATCGCGATCACCGAGAACGTGGTCTGGAGATAGGCTTCGATGAAGTCGTCAAGACCAAGTCCGAGCCGACCGAAATCGCGCGTATCCATGAGCAGGAGGCGGTCGGTGTCGGAGTCCCAGCCGCCCTCGCGCCGGATGGAAAGGTTGGTGCCGAGCATCGACCACGAGTCGGGGGCGCTCTCGATGTCTTCGGCGAGCGGGAGTCGGGCTCGGCGGGCGTAGACGGCGACGGGAAAGAATCCGTTTGGACCGCCACCGACCATGAAACGAAGATCGGCGACGTGGATATCACCGCGCTTATCGGGAACGGTGCCTACGTGAAAGAAGCGGCTGCCGTGCGTTTCGGAGCTCCAGCTCGAGTTGCCTATCAGCGCTTGGACGATGAATCGATCGTAGCCTTGAACGGTTGACATGAACTCTTCGAGTTCCGATTCGCGAGTGATGGTGTAAACGCCTTGTCCTGCGTTCGAATACGGGACTTTGATGACCCCGAAACCGCCCAAATGAGCGATCCAAAGCGGGATCTCATCGCGACTCACATCCCAGTAGGTGCGAGGCGTGTGGATGTGAACGCCGTTTCGGGCGTTTTCGCCGTTGAACAGTTCATATGCGCGAGCGGCGAGCGCTTTATTTCTTCCGCCGGCGAGACACGCGAGGATGGGATTGTAAATGAGGCTACGGCTCAACGCGGGGAGACGATTCCACGGGCGCTGGGTGACGTAACGGAGGGCACCGCGTATCGGGATGAAGCTTCCCTCAAGGTCGACTTCGAGGACGCCTTCGTTCATGCGGTGAAAGGCTCGCTCTCCGTCGAAACAGGGGACCAGATGCACGGGCTCACCGGTAAGGTCCGCGAGACATGCGGCGTAGCCCGAGGCCTCCATTTCGTTTTTATCGTAGAGAACGGCGAGGCCGCCTTCGGGAATTCCGCGGCGTCTGAGGGCGGGTAGGAATGAATCACGAAGGAGGCGCTCGTACCCGCCCGCTTCGCTCGCATCGTCGAGCAGAGGCATTGATTTTTGCCCGCTCGGCGAGGAGTTTGTCTCCAAGAGAACGACGCGGCGCTGGCCCCTCGCGGTGGTGACGTGGAGCAGATCGGCCCCCGCCCAGCGAAAATGCTGCGGGGTGTAGTTGAGTGCGCTTTTAACCGCCTCGGGGCTCACCTCGGGGTGCAGGTGAACGTAGCGCTTGGCGATTCTCTCGTTTCCTAAGCGAAAAAACGCACGGACTGTGGGGTGGAGCATCGCGTTCTGCGCGCGCGGATAGAAATGCCGCGAAGGCTCGAAGCTCCCCGGTTCGAAAGTGATGATCTTGTCGCGCATGAGTGAGGATAAGGGTCGCCGGTCTCTGGTGAGTTGCTTGTGAGCACTGCTGGGAGGTGCCTTCATCTCTCATGAGTGCGCGAGCTGAAGGGTGACTAAAGGATAGCGCGGCTTGAAGCGGTTGTCGCGGCGTGGGTGAGTGTCCTTCGCTGGGGATTTACGCGGAGGAAAACGGGCCCGATAGCTGGATCGTGTATCGTTTTTTTAGGCGGGATGGTGTCGTGACCCGTCGCGGGATGCGCGGGCGGGGGCGTTCGCCTGGAGCGAGGGCGGCGCTGCTTGGGCTTGGGCTCTTTATCGCGGCTAGCGTCTTTGTTTATCGTCAGAATCGCATCGACGGCGCCGAGCCGCCGGTCGAGAGCGTGAGCACATCCAGCGACAGCGAGGGGGAACGCAGCTTCTATGCGCTCATGGCCGAAGAAGGGAGGGTGCGCGAACTCTTCGAGCAGCGCTTGCATGAGATGCTCCCATCGAGCGGATATGAGGGGCAAGGCGAGGCGCTTCGCGTCGAGCTCTTTGCGCGGGCCATCGATTCTCCATGCGGCGCGGAGGGCTTTTATCGAGGCAGTTTTTATTGCGTCAATGACGGCCGAGCGTATCTCGACCTGCGCGCAATGGGTGAGGCGCGCCCGTCCCCGCATTATCAGCTTTCGAGGCTTGCGGGCTATCACGCGCTCCATCGCATGGGGAGGCTGAACGCCCTCTTTCGTCGCCATCGGCGGGCGCCCGACCGGCCGGAGCCGATCTTGCAGCTCGAGCTCGAGGCCGAGTGCGCGGCTGGGACGCTTTCGCGATCGTTGATTGAGCATGCGGTGATCACACGCCGCGGGCTGCTGGATGGACTCGAGCGCCAGGTCGAGTCGGCAGCGCCGCGTCTTCTCCTCCCGCTACCTCAGCCCGGGGACGGGTTGAGCGTGGGAGAACGAAAAAACCTCTTCGAAAAAGGCCTCGATAGCGCGCGGATCGAAGCGTGCGAGCGCTTTGCCCGAGAGGCTCTCGTCTCGAAGATCCGCGGGTGATGTTTGTCGCGCACGACTCATGCGGGCGCTCGTCGAGGGACCGCGACCGCGAGCGCTTCGGTCCGGAGCGGTTCCCAGGACCGAAGCGCGATCGAACCTCTGCGTCTTCCTCGCGCCGCCTTGGCAGCGCCGGTTTGGCAGCGTAGCGCTGAGAGAGGGCCGCCGGTGGCGAGAGCGATTCGCGTTTGGACTCCCCGCCTAGCCGCCACCAAGCGGATGCCGAATCAGCGTCGAGGACTCGATGAGATGCACCTCGGGGCGGTCGGAAGCGAGATCGATGAGCGTGCCGCTCGCGGGTGAAAATGCAGGCATCTGAGCCAGCCTTCCGAGGTGCGCGGCGAGTACGCGCACTTTCGGTTCGTGGCTGACGAGAACGACGTCCTCGTTCGGACCGAGCGCGTCCAAGACGGATAAGGCTTCGGCCGTGGTCCCGCGTTCGGGAGCGAGGGATGGTACGACCTCGAGGCGTTCGAGCGAAGGGTTGGCGATGGAGGCAAAAACCTCCGCGGTTTGGACCGCTCGGACCAGCGGGCTTGTGAAGATGGCTGTCGGGTGGAAGCCGTCCTCGCGAAGGCTTTCCGCCAAGCGCCGGACGCGGGCGCGACCGATCTCGGTGAGCCAGCGCTGCTCGTCAACGAGCGCGCGGTACGGATCGACGGAGTGGCCATGGCGGAGCACGAGGATGCGCATCACCAACTCTTATATCGCCTCCGAGGGGGATTGGGAACCGGAACCCAGGCCTCCGTCCGCGCCCGCTCCCTCAGAGTGAGATGCCGAGCGCGCCGAGCTCGCGGAGGGCTTCCTCGGCCCAACCACGGTTCGCCTTTGGACTCGCCGGGCTCGGATGCAGGATCTGCCCGATCTTCCTTGAATCGCCCAAGACCTCCCGCGCCCGCTTCGCCGCAAACGCACCCACACCCACAACCCACTCCGGGTCGAGCACCTCCACCGTATCGCGGAGCGCGCGATCGCAAATCTCGACAAGCGGCGTGCGTTCGTTGACGGGGAGCTTATCCGGTGTGCGGTTCCTCCCGCTCTCTTCGAGAAAAAGGAGAGGACAATAATTCACCACGAAAAAACGCTTAAAGAAGGCCTCTGCGTTGCCTTGGCTCCTCTCCGAAAAAAGGCCCCAGAGCCGTGCGCCGCTCACCTCGCTCCGCGGATGCGAAAAGCCGAGAATCGGCCTTTTCGGGTGTTCGTTCGCGGGGCGCCCGACCTCTGCCTCAATCTTGAGAAAGCTCTTCACGCTTGGAATATCCCCAAACGGTACGCCGCTCTGTGCCATCCCAAAGGGCCCGGGATTCATCCCGACAAAGAGCGTTTCCTTCGTTCCGCCGCCATATCGAGCGAGATAGAGCTCATGCGGCGCCCGCGCATACTCAAGAGGGTTGTAGACATACGCGGTCGGTGGCTCGAAGCGAAGTTCCTCGAGCTCACGTGAGAGCTCACGCGAGATTCGGATGAGTCGTTTCGGCATGAACCCGGTCTAGGCCAAGTAACGATCGCCGCCATCCGGCAGCACCGTCACCACTCTCTGCCCCGGCTCCATCGTCTTTGCGAGCTCGAGGGCGGCGTGCACATTCGCTCCGGACGAAGGTCCGACCAAGAGCCCTTCCTCTCGGGCCAGGCGCTTCGCCATCCGCTCGGCGGCCAAATCCGTCACCGTGATCACCTGGTCGATCAGAGAGGTGTCGAGAACGTGAGGCACAAAGCCCGCCCCGAGCCCTTGAATCCCATGCAGACCGGGTTTTCCGCCCGAGAGCACGGCGCTCGCGCGCGGCTCGACCGCGACGACATGAAGCGTCGGCACTTTGGGCTTGATGGCCCGCGCGATCCCCGTGAGTGTCCCGCCCGTTCCGACGCCCGCGACGATCGCGTCGACTTTGCCGTTCGTCGCCTCGAGGATCTCGCGCCCCGTCGTCTCTTCATGGATCCTCGGATTTGCGGGGTTGTCGAACTGACGCGACATGAACGAGCCCTTGGTATCCTTCGCGAGCCGTTCTGCGCGCTCGACGGCTCCCGCCATTCCGTCCTGCGCCGGTGTCAGAATCACTTCGGCGCCATATGCGCGCAGGATCTGCCGCCGCATCATGCTCATGTCTTCGGGCATCACGATCACGCAGCGATAGCCGCGGATGGCGGCGATCACGGCGAGGCTGATCCCGGTATTGCCGCTTGTTGCCTCGATGAGCGTCGCCCCCGGTCCGAGAACCCCCTCCTCTTCGGCAGCTTCGATCATCGCCAGCGCGGCGCGATCTTTGACCGAACCTCCAGGATTCCAAGCCTCCAGTTTGGCGCAGATTTCAGCTCCGCCTTCTGGAGAGATACGCGGGAGCCGCACGAGCGGAGTTCCGCCGACCAAAGCGAGTGCCCCATCATAAATCGTTTCGCTCATCGTCGCGTTAGCCTAGCAGTCTTCGGGCCGCGTTCCTATGGGAAGCCGCGCCCGCACGTAAATCGCACAAAAGAAAAGCGGCGCCCCCAAAATGAGGTGGCGCCGCATTGTATCCTGGATGAGGTTGGGCTCAGTTCTTCTTCGCTTCAATGTCCAGCTTGAGGAGGAACTGATCCTTGATGAGATCGTCCGGCATTCCGGGATAGACGATTCCAAAATCCTTGCGGTTGATGGCGAACTCGGCCTCGGCCTCGATCTCGTCGTTCTCAACCTGAATCTTCGCGGGGAAGGTGATCGACTTGGTGACGCCGCGGATCGTGAGGTTGCCGGTGATCTCGTGCGTGGCGCCGTCCTCGCCGGCCTTCGCGACAATCGCCGTGCTCACGAACTCGGAGGTCGGGTGATTTTCGACGTCGAAGAAATCATCGCTCTTCAGATGGCCGGTCAGCTGATCGTCGTCGGCGACGAGCGAGTCCATCTGCACCGTGACGGAGATGCGCGACTTGGTGACGTCGTTATCGACGAGATCGATCGTCCCCTTGAACGACTTGAACTCGCCGTCATGCTTACCGGTGACCTTCGCACCCACGAATTCGATATCGGAGCCATCCTCCGAGAATGCGTACTGAACAGCCGTTTCGGTAAGCTCTTTGACCTCAGCGGCCTCCTCAGCCACCGCGCGATGCTTCCCCTCGGCCGGGTCGTTCTTGCATCCGGCAGCGACGAAAAGCGCGACCGTCATCATCAATAAAGTGAATTTCTTCATCATTCGATTCCTCTGAAACACGTGGGAGAGTTTTTCCAATGGAGATAACCTGTGCTCTCCCCCCCGCATTCGCAAGATCGATGCTGGCAACACATTGTTCCGCTGACGGCGCGTATTGTGCAACAGCGAGTTCTCGCCCCCTTAAACACGGTAAACGCGGTTAAGCTCGGATCGCAACCGCTCTCGGGCCCCACTCGCTGGACGCGAGCGTGCGAGCTGCCGTCCGATCTGGCGTTGGGCCTCGAGCAACCCCTCGTCGAGGAAACTATAAAAGCCCTCGCGCGCGATGATGATGTGATCGAGCACATGGATTCCGAGTAGCTCACCGATGAGAGCCAGCCTCTCTGTGAGTGTGATGTCCGATTGACTGGGATTTGGATCACCGCTCGGATGGTTGTGGACGAAGATCACCGCCGGCGCCCCCTCGCGGAGCAGGCGGCGGAAGATATCCGCTGGCGTCACCTCGCAGCTTACCATCCCGCCCTTGCTATGTTCTTGCAGCCCCAAGGGGCGATGGCGCGCATCGAGTGGGATCGCGATGAAATGCTCCACCTCCTCGTGGAGGAGGCGCGGACCGAGCCAGCTCACGACGTCTCGACTCGAGCGAATGGCCTCTCTCGTTGCCGGAATCTCGGACGCTGCCCGCCTTCCAAGCTCAAAAGCCGCGAGAAGGCGGCTTGCCTTGGTCGGCCCAATCCCGGGCTCCCTCCGGAGCTCTCCGTAGCCGCGACGACTCAACCGAAGCAGACCCCCGCTCGATTCGAGAAGGGAATGAGCGAGCGCGAGAACCGACATGCCTTTGAGGCCCGTGCCAAAGACGAGCGCAAGAAGCTCGGCGTCGCTCAAATAGCAGATCTCAGTCCGCTCGAGTTTTTCGCGCGGGCCTTCCCACTGTTCGTCCCCCAACATCGATCGGTCCTAAAGCATGGGGCATGCCCGTCTTCTCGCGCCCAAAGTCCCCGGGCGTTGGCCTCGCTCGTGACGAAATCCAGGCGCTCCGCCGGCGGTCGTCACCGGGCCATCCTCCGCGCGGCGCTTCTCCTCTTCCGCGTCGGCGAGTACGCCTTCAAGGGCCTCGCGGAGCCGCGCGCCCAGCAGCATGCCCTTGCGCGCTACTTTTTTTTGAAGAGCCGC
>JAAZAH010000297.1 GCA_012514415.1 Sandaracinaceae bacterium | reverse complement strand
TGCCGGTCGAGCTCCTCTTCGATCAAGGCATTGGAGATCTCTTCGTCATCCGCGTCGCCGGGAATATCGTCGCGCCTTCGATCGTTGGGAGCGTGGAGTACGCTGCCGCACATCTCGAAACAAAGCTGGTGGTCGTGATGGGCCATTCACGATGCGGAGCCGTCACCGCGACCCTCGATGTCCTTCGCCGAAATAGCAACGTGGTGAGCGACAATATCCGCGACATCGTCGATCGGATTCGCCCCTCGGTGGAGGAGCTCGTTTCGATTCAGGGAAGCCTCGACGATGAGGCGCTTCTACGGCATGCGATTCGCGCGAATGTGCGGGTTTCGACATCGCATCTTCGGCATGGGAGTCGTTTGCTCGAGCGCGCCTCCCAGAGCGATGAGCTACTCATCGTCGGCGCCGAATATGATATCCACACGGGGCGGGTCGAGTTTTTCGACTTTCCCCCACACTACAACCCCTTTTCGAGTCCCGCACGCGGCGGGACTCAACAGAGCTGAACCCCGTGGCGACGCCTGCCGCTCCTTGGTAGGCTCCCCTCATGGCCTTTTTCATCGGAGCAATCGCGTGACTCGTACCGCCATCCTCGGACTTGGTCATTATGTCCCCTCCAAGGTCGTCACCAACGACGATCTCTCCAAAATGTTCGAAACCAGCGATGAGTGGATCCGTCAGCGCACGGGCATCCACGAACGCCGCTTCATCGAAGAGGACGGTATCGGCGCGAGCGATCTCGCCGTCCCGGCGGTGGAGATGGCGTGCAAGAATGCTGGGATCGAGACCAGTGAGATCGATGCGATCATCTTCGCAACGCTTTCACCCGACTATACCTTCCCCGGCAGCGGTGTGCTCGTGGGCGATAAGCTCGGGCTCCCCGGTGTTCCCGCCCTTGATATTCGCAATCAGTGCAGTGGCTTTCTCTATGGCCTGCAGGTTGCCGACGCTTGGATCCGCTGCGGGATGTACAAGCGGGTCGCCTTGATCGGCGGCGAGGTGCACTCGACGGGGCTCGACTTCTCGAATGAAGGGCGCGACGTTGCCGTGCTCTTCGGTGACGGCGCAGCCTGCGCGATCCTCGGGCCCACCGAGGAAGAAGATCGCGGCGTGATCGACATCGAGGTGCACGCCGACGGCTCGGGAGCGAAGCTTCTCTGGATCGAGGCACCGGCCAGCAATCGCATGCCGCGCATCACGCACGAGATGATCGACGAGCGGCGCGTCTATCCGCAAATGAACGGAAAACAGGTCTTCCGCTGGGCGACCTCAAAGATGCCCGAGGTGAGCCTCTCGGTGCTCTCGCGGAATAATCTCTCTGCGAGCGACCTCGACCTGATGGTCCCGCACCAAGCGAACGCGCGGATCAACGAGTTCGTCGCAGGAAAACTTGGAATCCCTCCCGAGAAGGTCGTCCAGAACATCCATAAATACGGCAATACGACGGCGGCTTCGATTCCTCTTGCGCTGAGCGAGGCCATCCAAGAGGGGCGCGCAAAGAAGGGTGATCTCATCCTCTTTGCTGCCTTTGGCTCGGGGTTTACGTGGGGCGCCGGGCTCGTCCGGCTCTGAGCCGTGGCGGATACCAGCGCGAAAACATCGCGGCGTGAACGCGTCGCCGTTGTCATGAACGGCAACGCGAAACAGGTGACCGCAGAGCTCGTCGGCGCTCTTCATCAGATCGTCGAGGCGGGCGATCTCTATGTGAGCCGAACGCTCGAGGAAGGTGAGGAG
>JAAZAH010000296.1 GCA_012514415.1 Sandaracinaceae bacterium | reverse complement strand
CTGCCGCTCGAGTCCGAATATACGCTTCGAATCCGCAGGCTGGCTCGTGCGCCCTAACGTCACCCACAGCTGCGTCCCCGAGCCCGATCCGACAGATCACATCATCGATAACCCAGGGCTCCTCCCGCTCGCAGATAATGGGGGCAATACGCTCACGCACGCCCTCCAGCCCGGCAGCACTGTCATCGGCGCAGGCGAGCCGGGTGGATGCACGGACGGCGAGTCGCCCATCGAAGAGGATCAGCGCGGCTGGGCCCGGACGACCCCGAACTGCACGCCGGGCGCCTATAGCGACTGAGTCGGACGCGGGCTCGAGGCGCACCCTCGGGCCCGCGCCCTGAGCACTTAAAAAGAGACGCGCCGCTCAGCCATGCCGAGCGGCGCGTGCTCTTTAATCTCGATGCGCGATCAGCTCGGGCAGGTCGCCTCGATGATCTTCGGATCGACGCCGAAGCGCTCGAGGAAGGAGCGGCGCTCCGTCATCATCTTCTTGACCCAAGCCTCGTATTCATCGAGGCGGCCTTCTTTCTCGAAGAAGCGACGCGGCTCGAGGATCTCGGCAGGGACCAACTCGACGAGCTCCTTGTTCTCGGGCGCGTCGACATCGACGATCTCGTAACCGTAGTCGGGATC
This sequence comes from Sandaracinaceae bacterium, assembly GCA_012514415.1. Classification (GTDB taxonomy): domain Bacteria; phylum Myxococcota_A; class Polyangia; order Polyangiales; family Houyiibacteriaceae; genus JAAYBZ01. The sequence goes on along the minus strand of JAAZAH010000296.1, from coordinate 2,220 downwards.
CTGCTTCCACTTGACGCTTTGGCTGAGAAGGGCCTCGAGCATTGCGCTCGAGTGGCGGATCTTCACCTTGAGCGCCTTGCCCTCCTTCTCATCGCGGCCATCGCCGCCGACATAGCCCGTGTTCATGAGCCACATATCGACGCCCTTCATGGTGGCGGCGAGCTCGGCGAAGCGCTTCGCCTGAAGGCCAAAGGTCGCGGGGAAGAAGGGCTGCGTGAAGGGCGAACGCGTCTTGCCGCGCTCTTTACCTGCGGCGCTCGTCTTGCTCGTCTCGCCGAGCATGAAATAGCCCGCAGCCTGCTCGGGCGAAGAGAAGCGGACGATGCCGGGCGTCGCCGCGTCCGGCCCCTCGTCGCGGTTCAGAATGCCCATGCTGCGCACGGGGGGGATGTTGTGGAGATCGGCGGCACCGGGTATGGCCGACATCGGGATGATCGAGCGGCCGTTCTGCGTCCAGACGACGAAATCCCAGCCATCCTTCGGAACGCCGTTTTCGTCGAGGAGATCGTCGATCTTCACCTCACCGCGAATGTAGCGGTCGACGTTCTCGGCCGAAGCGCCCGTGATGAGGAGCGTTTCGCGCACTCGCGCGACTTCTTCCGGCGTGAGCTTCGTCTTGAAGAAGTCGGGCTTGCCGTTTTCATCGATGTAGACGTTCTCGATCCACGCATCGGCGCTGACGGTTCCCTCGTAAATGACGGGCTCGGTCTCATAGCTGAGGCCTTCGGTCTTCGCGAAGCAGCCGTTTTCGGTGACGGTAAGCTCGCCATGCGGCCAGAGCGCGACCATATCGTCCTGAATGGGCTCAGTGAGATCGCCCTGCTTCGAGAACGTCGTCGTCGTCTTGCCCGTACCCGAAAGGCCCATCACGGTCATGGTGACCTTTTCACCATTGGGCTGCGTGACCGCTTTCGCGCCCGCGTGAAGGACGAGTCCGCCCTGCTGGTAGACGTAGTGGTTGAGCATCCGGAGGACGCCCTTCTTCGACTCGCCAAAATAGTCGGCGCCGATGACGTGCGTCGTCCAGTTTTCAATGTCGACGAGGATGGCTTGGCGGCCCGGCATATCGTCGAGGAAGAGATCGGGCGTGTAGATGAGGCGAAACGTCGGCTTGAAGGGCTCCGCGAGCTGCTCCTTGCTCTCGACCTGATCGCGGCCGAAGGCGAGGATTTGCTGCATGCCTGCAATATTCGCGCCCTCGACCGTGTACAGCCAGGTGGCACCATAGGCACGCTTTCCAAGGCCGACATAGCCGTCGATCGCGATCAGCTGACCCTTTTCCTTGATGTACTCCTCCTGGCGGGCGATGAGCTCGCGCCCCTTGGCGGGGTCGATCGTCGCCGAGCTCCAAGCGCCCGAATCGTCCGAGAGGATGTAGGTGTACTGGGCGACGCGGCTCTTATTGCGCGACACCTTGTTCACCGACCCGACGGCCGTTCGCTCGCACGCGGGGGTATGCTTCAGGGCGAGCTCGCGGAGCTCGGCCTGCGTAGGATTGTCGATGTACGCAACGCTAAAGGGTCTGGGATTCAATGTCTGGACCATGAAGTGCCTCGAATCCGGCCGCGGGGAGGAGCGCTCCAGCCCGCCGCGCCGACGTATTTTGCGGAGCGCTCGCGCTCCAAATGCTGGGATTTCACTTATACGGCGGACGGCGGTTGATCAAACCGAGTTAGGTAAAAATGTGTAATGGTCGCACAAGTCTTTGAAATTGCTTGTTTTATACTTTAGGCCCCGAGCGCAGTTCCGCAAAGCATCGCGCATGCGCCAGAAGAGCGCTATAAAGCGGCGGGCGATGTCGATGAAAACTCTCCCTATTTTGCCGAATGAAGAGGACTCCACGAGCGACGAAACCGGCGGCGAAGCCGGCGATGACGCTCAGTGGCGGCGCGATGCGAGGGGGACCATCCGCGATCTCGCCTCGCTCGAGGCGAGGATTAAGCTCACCGAGGGCGAGCGCCGCGGGGTGATGCGCGCGCTCGAGGGCGGCTTTCCGATGAGCATCACGCCTTATTATCTTGGGCTCATCGATCCCGATGATCCAGAGTGCCCCATCCGCCGACAAGTCATCCCGCGCGAAGAAGAAAGCATCGCAACCCCGGGCGATCTCCACGATCCGCTCGGCGAGGTCGAGCATGAGGTCGCCCCCGATCTCATCCGCCGATACCCCGATCGCGTACTCCTGCTGGCGACCGATCGGTGCGCTGTCCACTGCCGCTT
>JAAZAH010000295.1 GCA_012514415.1 Sandaracinaceae bacterium | reverse complement strand
TCGAAGAAGATGCGCTACAGATCCGTCATCGCTTCGAAAAGAAAAAGCCCGACCTCATCTTCACGTAACCGCCCTATGGCGGCGTCTACGATTACCGCGATCATCACGCGCGGCGCTACCCGTGGCTTGGTATCGACGCCTCGAAATTCGCGCGCGATGAATTCGGGGCGAAGCGCGCCTTTTTTCGGCGCGGAACAGTGGAACGTTGGGAGCGTGCGCTCCTCTCCATGCTCAGGGCCTTCGCCGAGGCGCTGAGTGCGGAAGGGCGGGTCGTGTTGATGCTCGGCGATGCGCTCGTTGGAGGAGAGATCATCCCCGCGGAGGAACAGGTGGCGCGGCTCGCGCCTCGCGCCGGACTTGTGCCCATCGCCCATGTCTCCGAAGCGAGGCGAGGCGCACCCGCATCCCGCCGGAGACCGGAAGAGCATCTGATTTATTTGGAGCGCGCGGGGAGCTGAAGCTTCGAGCGAGCGCGGTTCAAGAACGGCTCGGCGCTTTACGGACTCGCCGCGGAACCCAAGCCTCGATTTTTTTCGGCCGTTTTTTTTTGACCCAGTTTTTTGACGGACGGGGTCGAGCTCGCCGAAGGTCTCCCGCATGCGCTCGGAAGAGAGGACAGAGCTTCGCGGGACCATCCTCGATAACCGCTATCGAGTGGACGCCTGCATCGGGGTCGGGGGGACGGGCGTCGTCTTTGAAGCGACACGACTCGCCGACGAAACCAAGGTCGTGCTGAAGACGCTGCGACCGAAATACGTCGATCATATCGACCTGATCCGTCGATTGAGGCGTGAAGCCGAGGTCGCCGAGCGGGTCGCTCATCCCGGCATCGTCCCCGTCTACGAGGTCGGTCGATTGAGCGATGGGACGCCCTACGTGGTGATGAAGCGCATGTACTCCGAGAGCCTCGCGCGGCTCCTCGGGCGCGTCGAGAGGCTAAGCTGCGAAGAAGTCGCCGTGATCGCTGCGCGCGTCGCCGCGATCCTTCACTCTGTCCATGCCGCCGGCTACGTTCACCGAGACATCAAGCCCGAACACATCCTTCTCGATCGCGCGCCCCAGGGAAAACTCGAAGTTCGCCTCCTCGATTTCGGCGTCTGTGCATCGAACGACGCCCCGCTCGACGAAAAGAATCGGGAGCGCGGCCGTGTCTTCGGAACGCCCGCCTACGTCTCGCCCGAACAGGCGGCGGGCGAACCCCACGTCGATGGCCGCGCCGATCTATTCGGCCTTGGCATCACGCTTTTTGAGGCACGCACAGGCGTCCTCCCTTTTCCCGAGCATCGCGCAACCGATCTTCTTCGCGCCATCCTCACCCGCGACGCGCCGCCTCTTTCGGCCTACGATCGCTCGGTCGATCCCCGGCTTGAGCTCCTCGTCTCACAGCTGCTTGAGCGCCGAACCGATCAACGCCTGCCGTCAGCGCGCGCCCTCTCGCGCGCCCTCGCGCCAATGCTCCGTGAGCGGGCGGCCATCGAGGCACAATTGGTCGCGCGGCTCGATCTCGTGGGTGTCGGTGAAGAAGGCGAGGACACGCTTCGGCGTGCCGCCCTTGCTTGAGCATCTGGGCGAAAACCCCGCGCATTCTTGCTCCTGACCGCGCCGTCATCCGCTCCATCCGGCGTGGCAGATGAGGAAGAAGCAAGAGCCTCGCGGCGTAGACCCCAAGCAGGCGCCTCTCGATGCGCCAACTCAGGGGATACACCATGCGAGGAGCTCTCTTCATCTGCATCGCGCTCTCTTTGATGAGCCCGATGCATCACGTTCGCGCATCTCAAGAGGTCGAGCACGGCAGCAAAGACTCCGAATTCGGACCTCCGCGCATTGAACGCTTGCTTCCGATGCGGATCGCAGTCGGCGATACGCTCGAGATCCACGGCAGTGGATTCAGTGAAGATACCGTCGTCTTACTCAACCGGCGCGCGCTCGCCCTCGAAAGCATCAGCCCCACGCGGCTCCGTGTCCGCGTCCCGGAGTCGGCTCGGAATGGGACGCTCATCGTCAAAAGCGCGCATGGTGAGGCTCGCCTCGATGGCCTCGAAATCATTCCATATTATCCACCGCCGCGCATCGAGAGCGTGAGCCCGGATGAAGTTCGCGCCGGAGGGCTCCTCCACATTCGGGGGACGGGTTTCGGCGAGGACAATCGCGGGATCTACATCAGCGTGGGTGGCGCCATAGCCGAAATCGTCGAGCGGAGGGACGATCGGCTCATCGTTCGTGTCCCCAAAGGCGCCAGGACGGGCACGCTCATCGTCGTTGTCGCCCGAGGTGGCCAAGCGATCGCACAGCTTCCGGTGCGCGTCGTCGACACGCCGGACAACTAGAGGATAGCGACCGAGACGAGCGAGCCGCGCGCGGAGCACTGGAGTGTGAAGCTCTCGAAAAACGCACGATCGCACAAGAACTGGACACTTTGCCGATTGCGGCGAGGCCCACGGACGGCATATCATCGCGCGCATGAACCCCTTCTTGCGCCTCTCCTTGCTCGCCCCGGCTGCGCTCCTCTTCCTCGGCTGCGGCGAAAAAGTCCCACCTTTCAAATCGGTCGATCCGAGCACCTGCTCCGTCTACGCTTATGCGCCCGGAAATGGGCAGCTCACTACTTGGCCCTCGATGGATTATCTCGAGGAGGACGAGAGCACGTTCACTGGATACCGCTTCAATATCACAACCGAGCGGTACGGCGTGCTCTACGACTATTCGAATTTCGCCACCATCGCGACGGAGGGGCTCCGGCAAATCGACGGTTTCGGCATCAACGCGGCGTTCTGGGCCGAGTTCAGCGGGAGCATCGATCCGGCGAAGCTGCCGAAAGCCGATGGCGAGGCTCGGGCAAGCGATCCCATCGGGATCATCGTCTTTCATGAAGACGGAGACGCCGAGCTCTGGCCCGTACAATTGAACGTCGTTCCAAATACCGAGAGCGAGGGCTCGCTCGTTTCAGCCTTCCCGCTGCGCCCCCTGCCGGCGCGCTCAAGGGCCGCTTTCTTCGTCACGGAGGCCCTCAGCGAAGCGGCTGCAACCGGTTGCGTTTCGCGCTCCCTCGCGATGCACGAGCGGCTCTACGAAAAAGACGATTGGATGAAGCGTTCGCGCACGGCACTCGAAGAGCTCGGCGTCGTCGAATCGACCGATGAGATCGTCGTCCTTCAACCCTTCATCACGCAAAGCATCTACGAGGAATCGGCCGCCATTGCCCGCGACATCGCCTCGCGTCCCGAGAGCGATTTTCAGCTCAAGCTGAATCGCGACGAAGATTGCCAGCCCGATCCCGCCACCCCCGAGTATACGTGGTGCGTCGCGAAGCTCGAGATCACCGATTACCGCAACGCCGATCGCTTCGTCGAGCTGGATGAGGATGGAAACGCCATTCGCCAATCGACCTACACATCGAACGTTCACATCTGGATTCCCCAAAACCAACTCGACGAGCCCGCGCCGATGATCCTCTTCGGACATGGCCTCACGGGCCGATCAACCGGTCATGCCCGAGAGGTTCTCGAGTTCAGCATCGATGAGGGCATCGTCGTCGTCGGCATCGACGCCATCGAGCACGGCGATCATCCCGATCGAACCCCCGGCGCGGTCGATGTGATGAGCTTCTTCGCCATCGAGTTCGATGAATTCGATCAGCCCACGATCGACGCCCTCCGCCTTCGGGATAACTTCCGTCAGTCGACCTACGATAAGCTTCAGGTCACGCGCGCGCTGCTCGCCAACCCCGACCTCAACGGCGACGGGAAGATCGACATCGATACGTCGAAGATGAGCTATATCGGGGTCTCGCTCGGCGCGATCATGGGCGCAGAGCTCATGGCGCTTACAGATGCGTATCGAAGCGGCGTTCTCTCGATGCCTGGTGGGAGCGTCTCGTCGATCGTGAACAATCCCGTGAGCGTCTTCCGGCCTCTGATCTTCACGCTCCTCCCCGATTTCATCCAGCTCAACCCAGCCGAAATCGAGAAAACCTTCTCGGTCCTCCAAGTGGTCCTCGACCGCGGGGACGCGGCTTCATACGGTAAGCGCATCCTGAAGGACCGCATCGCGCCGGATAGCAAGGTGCCGGATGTTGCGGTGCATGTCGCGCTTGGAGACGATACCGTGCCGAATCGCGAGAACTACACCTTCGCGCGGGCGATGGAGATCGGCATTCTCGAGCCAGTCCGCGGGGAAGCGCTCGGCCTTCCATCGCTTGGCAGCGCTAAGGTGAGCGGGAATGTGGCGGGCGGAGAAGCCACGGCCGGCGTCATCCAATTCGACCGGATTCAGCGGCATGAGGGCGGACCTGCGGTCGAGGTGGGCCACGGGAGCCTCCCTTCCTCGGTCCAGTCGATCGAAGGAATCTTCCACTTCCTCAAGACGCGCTGGGACGATGGTCTCGCCGAGCTGCTGGATCCCTATATCCTCGCGCCGCTCCCGGACTGAGCCCGAGTCCACCCGAGAGAAAAGAAAGGCCCGCTCTTACAGCGCGGCCTTTTTTCTTTGGCGCCTTTCGCAGCCCCACCACGAACGATCCCGCGGCTAAGGAACGGGCGCAAAGGGATCGGCCGTTTCCACCGGCTCGAGCGCCGTCCGTATCCTCGCGCGGATCGCTTCGGGAGTTTCGCGCGAGATATTCTTCGGAACCTCTTCGACGATCATCCGCTCGACGCTCGGCGACAGCTCGGCGCGAATCAGACCGAGGAAAGCGGGCGCGGCCACGAGAACGAGCTGATCGTATCGCTTTTCGATGCGCCCGCGCTCGAGCTCTTCGGCGAGGGTTCGCGCAAAATTCTCTTGAAGAGGACGTTCGGGATCCTCCCTACGGAATGTATGAGCGCCTCCGGTGATCGATGCCGAACGTCCGCTTTTTATCGT
>JAAZAH010000294.1 GCA_012514415.1 Sandaracinaceae bacterium | reverse complement strand
TGCTCGTCGCTCAATCACCCGCGGTGGTCATCGCGCTTCGCGATGAGATGGCCGCGCGCGGACCGATGTCGCAGACCGTCCTGTCGGTCGTGGTCCTCGCCGACCTCCTCGTCATCACGCTCTTTGCCATCGTCTCATCGCTCGCCGGTGCGGTGTTTGGCGGAAGCGCGAATATGATCGAGATCGCGCGGACCTTGGTGTGGGAGCTCTTCGGTTCGATGTTTGTCGGACTAGGGATCGGCCTCATCATCGCGCTCTACTTCAAATACATCCGGGGCTCGGGGCCGCTTTTTCTCATCACGATGTGCTTCCTCATGGCCGAGATCGGCTCTCGCGTGGATCTCGATCCTCTCCTCATTGGCCTCTCGGCGGGAATGCTCATTCGGAACGCGACGCGGATTGGCGATGCGCTCCATCAAGATGTCGAGGTCGCAGGCCTTCCGGTCTATGTCGTCTTCTTCAGCGTCGCCGGCGCTTCGATCCACCTCGATGTGCTTGCCTCCGTCGGCTTGGTCGCCGCTGCGATCGTCTTGATCCGCGGCATGGGCCTCTTGGTGGGCTCGTCCATTGGCGCGCGGCTCGCTGGCGCCGATCCGATGACGCGGCGCTATGCAGGCTTTGGGTTGCTCCCCCAAGCGGGACTCGCGATCGCCCTCGCCATCCTTTTTACTAAGGCATTCCCGAGCTTTGGCGAGGAGGCATCGGCGCTCGTTTTCGGCGTCATTGCGATCAATGAGATCGTCGCTCCGGTGCTCTTTCGGCATGCGATCATCAAGAGTGGTGAGTCCGGGCTTGATGCTTATTCGGATGATGAGCCGGCAGAGGCCGATCTCGCTGAAAGCGCCTGAGCTCGTCTCATTGTGTTCTTTGACGCGCGCGCTCGATTGCGGCGCGCTCGGCTTTGCTTAGCTTGCGAAGCACAAAGGCGGGCTTTGGCACATGTTCGAGATCGCGAAATTCGGCGCGGAGATAGCGTCGATCGCCCCAATAATGAGGGCTGAGATGCGAGCGGACATTGGGCTTCGCCTCGGCGACGGAGCGCGGAAGGACGAAGGAGAGTTCCGCCAGCAGTGGTATCATAAACGATACCGCGAAGCCCGTGGCGACCGCATGGATGGTTGCCCGCATGGACCGTAATACGCGAGCTCAAAGGGAATGCTCCCTTTTCGTGCGCCGATCTCCTGCTAGGCTCTCGGCATGTTTGGCAGCCTCCGCGGCAGAATCACGCATGAGCACGAGGATGGCGCTGTGATCGTCGAGATCGGCGGCGTCGGCTACGAGGTTTACCTCCCGCTTGGCGCACGTGGACGCCTTCGACCGGTTGCCGAGGGTGAAGACGACATCTTCCTCGCCATCCACACCCACATCCGCGAAGATGCCTTCGTTCTTTACGGCTTTTCGAGCTTTGACGAGCGCGCCGTCTTTCGGCTCTTACTCGGCGTCAGCGGGATCGGACCCAAGGTCGCGATGGCGATCCTTGGAAAGCTGTCGGGCGCCGAGATCGCGCTCGCCGTAAAACGGCAGGATGCGGCCGCGTTCAAAGGGATCAGCGGCGTCGGAAAAAAGACCATCGAGCGGCTTCTTCTCGAGCTTCGGGACAAGAATTTCCCGGAATTCGAGGAGGCGATGGAGAGTCCGGATGCGCTTCCAATGGGTGACCATGAGGCGACGGTCCTCTCGGCGCTTGTGAGCATGGGTTATAAACGCGCGGAAGTGGAGCGGGCGCTTGCCTCGCTTGGACCCCGCGGCGAAGAGAGCGTCGAGTCGCTTCTTCGTGAGACGCTCGCAGCGCTGGCCTGAGCGGGGTAGGATCCACCACGATGAACGATAGAGAGCTCGATCCGATCCAGCGCGAGGAAGAAGGCAGCTACGAGATTAGCCTCCGCCCCTCTCGTTTCGAAGATTTTGTCGGACAAGAGGCGATCAAGAGCAACCTGCGCGTTTTTGTCGAGGCGGCCAAGCGTCGCGGCGAACCCGTGGATCATATGCTCTTTTGTGGTCCGCCTGGACTTGGCAAAACCACGCTCGCCCTCATTCTCGCCGAAGAGCGTGGCGTGAGCCTGCACTCGACCTCGGCGCCGGCCATCGAACATAAGGGGCAGCTCGCCTCGCTTCTCACGAAGCTCGAGCCGAACGACATCCTCTTCATCGATGAGATCCACCGCCTTTCGCCGATCATCGAAGAAAACCTGTACACAGCGGTCGAGGATTTCCACATCGACATCGTGAACGGGGAAGGGCCGTACGCGCAGATTCTCAAACTGCCGCTCCATCCCTTTACGCTCGTGGCTGCGACGACGCGCACCGGGCTCCTTACCAACCCGATGCGATCCCGCTTCGGCTACGCGGCGCGACTCGACTACTACAAGCCCGAAGAGCTCGCGAAGATCGTGCGCCGGAGCGCTTCGCTCTTTCAGATTGAGATTGAGCCCGAGGCCGCGATGGAGCTCGCTCGACGAGCACGCGGCACGCCGCGAATCGCCAATCGCCTCCTTCGACGTGCGCGGGATTTCGCTCAGGTCCTTGGCGATGGGCGGATCGACGTCGAGATGGCGCGGACAGCGCTCACCCGGCTCGAGATCGACGATGCGGGCCTCGATGAGATGGATCGGCGCTACCTCGAAGTGATTCTCGATCAGCATCACGGTGGACCGGTCGGAATCGATACCCTCGCCGCCGCGCTCGCCGAGCCGCGCGATACCATCGAGGACGTCTACGAGCCCTTTCTCCTCCAACAAGGCTTTCTCGCCCGGACCTCGCGCGGTCGATGCGCGACGCGAAAGGCAGCCGAACACCTCGGACGCCCTTGGAAGCCGGAGCAGAGCGGACTCTTCTAATCAGAATCTTAAACACGATGCGACTTCTTCTCTCAGCCGCGCTCGCCGTCATCGGCGCTCTCCTCACGACCTTTGCCGCGCATGTGCTCGTCTTCGGTGCCGAACCCCCGCCCCCATCGGGAAGTGAAGCCATCGAGGGCATCGTCGCCGAAGGAAGGACCATCGAAGGGCCCATCGGCACGCCTTTCCTTTACGGCCAAGTGAAGCTCACCGAGGAGCAGGGCGGACGGCTGAGCATTGAGGAGTGGCGCGGCGTGTTTGGCGACCTGAAGATCCGCATTCGCACCGCCGAGGGCGAGGTTGAGTACGAGCTTCCGCATCCGCGAGATTTTCGGATTTTGCCCGGAGCTGTCGAGGAGGGGACCTTGACGACGCTCTCGGGCGTGCCGCTTCTTCACGATCTTGACGTGGGCGAGCGCGTCCCGCCGTTTCGTGTCGAGCTCAGCGTCGTGCGGCCGGGAGATGCAATCTTCGTGTCACGGGGCGACGATTCGCGCGTCTATCTGGGTTCGCGAAAGGAGCACCTGCAGCTCCACGAGGCGCGCGAGAAGGGGCGCTATCCCATCATTGTCCTCCTCGGGATCATGGCCTTCGCTTCGTTTTTTGCGGCGCGGCGGGTTTATCATTACCAAGAGCCTGACGAGGCATAGCCGCGCCCACGCGCATTGGCCTCCACCTGAAGAGACACGGCATGGGATGATGCGCGACGCGAAAGCCCACATCTCCCCATTTGTGCTCGCGCCGATAAATGCTCGCGAAAGCGAAGAAGACCGCCTAAGCTCCGAGACGAATCGTGCAGAAAATCGAAAGACTTTTTAGGAAGGATCTCATCCTTCGTACGCTCTCCCTCGGCCTTGGCTTCGCGCTCGCCGAATTCATCTTGAAGGTGACCGTCCATTTCGCTCTCGGTCGCTACGGAGCGTTCGATTATCCGATGGGTGCGGTCGTCGGATTTTTCTCGAACTTTCTCATTGGGGCGATCCTCGCCATTCCGCTGGGCCTTCGGCCTTCCCTCGCTTTCCTGAGCTATGGGTTTATCGGGCTCTTTCTTCTCTACGACGCCTTCGCCTACCTTATTCACGCAGAGACGGGCCATATCCCGGCGCTCGAGGCGCTCTTCGTTCAGCTCGCGAGCGCCGGCGCAGATTTCTATCTGAAGGGGCTCGCCGCCGGAGGGGTGGCGACCCTTCTCGCTTTTGGGGTCGCTGGCTTATTCGAAAAGCGTCTCGACTCCCGTTACGAAAACGTCCGCGTGCGCATCGCCGATGCGGTGACGGTCTTTATCTTCGGCGTCCTTGGGTTCTTTACGCTGATCGGCGGAGTGGGGCCTGTCTACTACGGCACGGTGCCGCCGCTGCTCCACCTCGCCTCGGGGCGCGAGCCGACCGATCCCGAACCCTCAGAGAACCTCCCGCACCACCATCACCAACACCATCACGATCATGAGCACCATCGCCATGAACACGGGTTTGTGCCGGAGGAGGAGCGTGAGCCGTTTCCTGCCGATGGGATCCCGCGCCCGATGGCTTCGATGCGCATGCAATATCAGGGGCTTCTCGGCGTCGAGGCGCCCCGTCCCATCCGCGATACGGCCTATCCCTTCTGTCGTGACGAAGCCGCCGCAGGAAAAGCCCGCGCGGCGCATGATCTCCTCGTCATCGACTTTGCCGGGCTCGACCGCGAGGCGCTCGAAGGCGAGCTTGATGTGCTCTTTGGGACCGAGAAGCCGCGGGTTGTATTCGACTCGATCTATAGCGTCTCGATCGATGCGCAGGCGGGGAGGAGAGCACTTCTTTCCGGCGTGCCTCCGCTCGCCCCGCGCCAATTTGCTCAGCCCGCGCGCGGGTTTCCGGGCGCCATCCCAATGCCGCGCCTCCCCTCTCTGGCCGAAGAGCTCCGCACGCAAGCCGAGATGCAGACCGCCTATTTTGGTCCGGCAAAGGAGTTCCGGGGAGAGACTCTCGCCGAGCTGAAGCTCCTTCGTTTCGACCGACTCGTGCTCGAGAGTGAATCCGAGGACGCGGCGAAGAACGACCTGCAAAACCTTCGGCGACTCGAGATGTACTATCTCGATCGCTCGCGAGGTCCGAAATTCGCTTTCCTCGAGCTTGAATCAACCCGGGATGGCGCGCTCTCGCCCGAAGTGCGGGATGCCCTCAAAACGCTGCTCGAGAAGCGGCCCGAGGCAAGCGTGATCCTTACAAGCTCGGCGCCGAAGCTCGGCGATTCAAAGCCCGTCACGCGCCTGAACATTCCTTTCGCCGTGCGCTCGGATCGCCTTGGCAGTGAACGCGCAAGCGACTTGCAAGAGGCGCTTAGCGAACGCCTGGGCTCGTCGATCGATCTCCCGCAGACGGTTCTCGGGCTGGTCGGGGCGCCCCGCCGCGGCTGCTTTCAAGGGCGCGATCTCCTCAGCGTCGAAGAGCCCTTTCCATCACGCCGGGTTGTGCTCTCTGAGCTCGAGCCGGGAGCGCCAACGTTTTCGCTTCGCGAAGTCCGGGGTCATGGCGAGCAGCATTTCGTCTGGATCATCGACGGCACCAATCCTCTTGCAAAGGAGACGCCCGCGGAGCTTTACGATCCGAAGCTCGATCCGGCGATGCGGAGCGATCTTTTCTCGCGCCGCGATCCGGATTGGCCGCAGCTGGATGAGTTCTGGAAGAGCCACCTCGCCATCGGAGTCTACCTGCTCCGGACGGATCGATTCCGCCCACCTCCTCCAAGCGGCGACGTCGTAAAACGCGAACCGCCCAAGGAGAGCGTACAGGTCACGCTCATCGAGGGAGCCATCCCCACGCGTCCGGGAGAGTTCCTCTACGAGGTCCGAGAGCGCAATCCTGACGCACATCAGCGCGCGCTCTCCGCTCGGCATCGCTCGGCGGGTCTTACGCTCGAGCTCAATTCCGCCCTCTTTCGAATGGGTGCGCCGTTCGATGCACAGCTCCGCGAGATCCTCGGGGACGCGTATCGCGAAAAAGATGCGATCCTCACGGATCAACTCGGCCTCGCCATTGCATTTTCTTCCGCGACGGGCGGTGCTCGACCGATCGGATACCGGCTGCCCTTCGGTGCCGAGACGCGCATCGGCTACTATAAAAAGCTTCGAGAGCTTGGCGTCGACTTCGTCTATACCCAGCTGCCGAGCGATACGCTCATCGAGGCTGCCCGGAGCGCCGGGCTCGAGATTTGGACCACCGCCGGTGGAGCGCGTCTCCTAGACGCGCGCGTGCCCGATCGCATTGTCAACTCAAACTGAAGCGAGCGAGAGGCACCGCGCTCGGAGGGTTTAGCGCGGCTTTTTTCCAGCGGTGAGGAGCACGCGTTGGTTCATTCGAAGGGCCTGCGCGTGCGTGATCGCGACGGCGAGCGCATCGGTCGCATCCACGCCCGGAAGCGTCTTGAGACCGAGGATGAGGCCGACGATGCGCGCGACCTGCTCTTTTTCGGCGCTTCCTTTTCCAACGATCGCCTGTTTGACGAGGCGAGGCGCGTAGGGCGTGACGCTGAGACCGGCTTCGGCGGCAGCGAGGAGGGCGACGCCGCGCGCGTGCCCGAGCTTGAGCGCGGCGTTCGCATGCTTCGCCATGAAGATCTCTTCGACGGCCACGCTCGCCGGGCGGCGGTCTTCGATGAGCCCGCGGAGCGTTTGATAGATGATGAGGAGGCGCGCCTCGAGCGGATCGCTGGCTTTGGTGCTGATCGTCCCTGCGTCGACGAGCGTGAGCTTTCCGCCCCGCTCTTCAATCACGCCATAACCGGTCTTGACCGAGCCGGGATCGATCCCGAGGATGCGCCGCCCGCTCATCCCTCGAGGGCCGCCAGTGCGGCCTCGGAAAGCTCGAAGTCCGAATACACGCCCTCGACGTCGTCGTGATCGTCGAGCGTCTCAAAGAGCGAAATCAGCGTCTCGGCGTCCTCTCCCTCGACGATCTTCGGCGTGTTCGGGAGGTATTCGAGGCGCCACTCGTTCACGCGGATGCCCGCCTCCTCGAGTGCGACGCGCACATTTTCAAGTTCGGCTTTCGGCGTCTTCACGAGCCAAAAGTCCTCTTCGTCCTCGACGTCTTCCGCGCCGGCCGAAACCGCAGCCTCGAAGACGGCCTCTTCATCGGCCGAACGATCGACGTGGAGCACGCCCTTGTGCGCAAAAGCCCACGCGGAGGAGCCCGTCGCGCCGAGCTGACCGCCGTGCTTATCAAAGATCTTACGGATTTCGGCGGCGGTTCGGTTTCGGTTGTCCGTGGTCACCTCGAGAAGGAAAAGCGTGCCGGAGGGGCCAACGCCTTCGTAGATGATCTCCTCGTAGCTCACGCCCTCGAGCTCGCCCGTACCCTTCTTGATCGCGCGCGTGATGTTGTCATTCGGCATATTGGCGTCGCGCGCGGTGTCGATCGCGCGGCGAAGACGCGGGTTGCCGTCGGGATCGCCTCCGCCGAGGCGTGCAGCGATCGTGATCTCCTTGATAAGCTTGGTGAAGACCTTGCTGCGCTTTGCGTCTTTTGCGCCCTTTTTATGCTTGATCTGTGACCAT
>JAAZAH010000293.1 GCA_012514415.1 Sandaracinaceae bacterium | reverse complement strand
CTCAGCGTGAGGCCCTCTCCATCGCGGATGGCCGTCTTGGCAGCCGCGACGGCGATCGGGCCGCGGGACGCGATCGTGGCGGCAAGCGCCTTCACCTTGGGAAGAAGCTCTTCGGGCTCGTGGATCGCGCTAATAAGACCGATACGAAGCGCGTCACTCGCCTCGATCATCTCGCCCGAATAGATGAGCTCTCGAGCACGTGCAACGCCCACACGGCGGGGGAGGCGCTGCGTTCCACCGAAGCCGGGAATGAGCCCGAGTGTCGTCTCGGGAAGGCCGAACTTCGCCCTCGAGGAAGCGTGGATGAAATCACAGGCGAGCGCGAGCTCGCAGCCGCCGCCAAGCGCGAACCCATTGACGGCCGCGATGATGGGGATACGCGCCCGCTCGATCGCGTCAAAGACACGATGGCCCATCGCAGCGAACGCCTCAGCGTCCCCCGCCTCCATCGTCTGCATCGCGCTGATGTCGGCCCCCGCGACGAAGGCCTTGCCCTCTCCCGTGAGAATCGCGACGCGGATGGAGTCGTCGTGGTTGAGCTCGCCAATCGCGACTTCGAGCTCGGAGAGCACGGTCGGGTCGAGCGCGTTCATCCGTTCGGGACGCGCGATGGTCAGAACAGCGATGGGGCCATCTTTTTCAAGCCGGAGAAATCGAAACGGGCTCATGCTTCATTCTTTCATATCGAGGAGCGCATCGACCAGTCGCTGCGCTTCGGTATAGGGATCGCTTTTTTCATGGAGCCGCTCGTAGGCGCGCTCGAACTCGTCATTCAGTCGCTCCTCGCTCTTTTCGAGGAGCGCTTCGCGGAAGATGAGTTGAAGCTCGCGCTCAAGTCGTTCGCGACGGCGCGTCGCTCCGAGTCCGCTTTTCTCGAGGTACGCGCGATGCTCTTGGCAGCGCTCGAGGAGCTCACCCACCCCCTTCCCTTCTCTTGCGATCGTACGTACGACCTTGGGGTGAAAGCTCCCGTCTTCATCACTTGGCTTCGCGCGAAGGAGCGCCATTGCCGCGGAATGCCCGTGCGGCCCGGCCTTTCGTGCGGCCTCCGTAAGCGCCCCCATGCCGATCATCTGCTCGAGATCGGCCACTGCGGCATCGGCGCCATCGCGATCGGCTTTGTTCACGCAGAAGACATCGGCGATCTCGAGAATGCCCGCTTTGATCGCTTGGATGTCGTCGCCAAGGCCCGGCGCGACGACGACAATGGTCGTATCCGCGGTCTTTGCGATCTCAAGCTCGTCTTGTCCGACGCCCACAGTCTCGATGAGGATGATGTCAAACCCTGCGGCATCGAGAACGCGCGCGATATCAGCGGTGCTTCGAGAGAGCCCGCCCAAATTTCCGCGCGTCGCCACCGAGCGGATGAAGACCCCTTCATCGAGGAAATGCTTTTGCATGCGAATGCGGTCGCCGAGGATGGCGCCTCCCGAAAAAGGACTTGTCGGATCGATCGCGATCACAGCGACCCTCATCCCTTTTTCACGGATGGCGGTAACGAGCGCTCCGACAAGCGTGCTCTTTCCGGCTCCGGGCGTACCGGTGATTCCGATCGTATAGGCCCGCCCAGTGTGCGCGTGGAGGCGCTTTAGGATGTCGAGATAGGGCGCTCTCCGATCGTCCACAAGGCGAAGCGCGCGCGCAATGGCGCGGGGGTCTCCGTCGGTCACCGATTGGGTAAACTTGGCGATGGCTTCCTCGCTCATGCCGGGGTTATAGCAGCTGCATCGAGGAAGCGTGATGAAAGCTCGGATGAGCGGCGATTCCTGCGCTGATTCGAGCCGCCGATCATGCGGACAGAGCGATCGCGATCCGCAAAATGCGGCCTCAAAGCCGCTTCGGCTCACGCTCGAAGCACACGAAATAACCGCGCCCCGCCATCAACTGATGTGCGGGGCGCGGTCTGTGGTGGGCGATGCTGGATTTGAACCAGCGACTTCCTCCGTGTGAAGAAGGCACTCTACCCCTGAGTTAATCGCCCGAGCCGAAAGTCAGGCTCCCACCGAGAGGGAGGGCACTTCATATAGCCCGAGGGGGCGCCTCGGGCAATGAAGAAATCAGCTCAATTCTTATTTTCGAGCTTCTCGCGGAGCAGATCGGCGAGCGTACCGAAGCCCTGCTTGCTCGACTCGCGCCTGTAGTCCTTGACGGCCTTCCGCTCTTCGTCGATCTCACGCGCTCGAATCGAGCATTTCAGCCCGCCGTCGCGATCGACACCAACGACCTTCACCTCGATCTTGGCGCCCTGCTGGATGCTCTTCTTGCTCTCCTCGCTTCCAAGATCGCGGTTCGAGATGTAGCCGCGTCCCTTTTTCCCGAGGACACCCTCGACCTGGACGATGACGCCGTGATGCTCGACGCGCTCGACGACCACGGTGATCACATCACCCTGTCGAGGCGGGCGCTTGAGGCTCGAGGGATCGAGCTCGCCGCTTCGGATCTTTTCCGCCTCTTCTGCGCTCAGCTTCGTCAGACCAACGCGGCGCTGCCCCCGATCGACCCGCTCGATGAGAACGGGGAGCTCGTCACCGACCTGAAGGGCCTGCTTGGCGTGTTTCAGATCGCGACCGCCGATCTCCGAGATGTGAAGCAATCCGTCGATGCCGGGAGCGATCTCGAGGAAAGCGCCGAACTCGGTGAGTCGGACGACCTTCGCATCGAAGAACGCACCCTCTTTGAGGAGCTCCTTATGTTCCTCCCAAGGATCGGGGAGCGTCTTGCGGATCGAGAGCGAGAGCTTGCCGTGACGATCTTTTCGCGTGATGGGGCGGACCTCGAGGACCTCGACGTTCACCATCTCACCGCGCTTGACGACATCGCTCGGGCGCACTCCTCGCGTCCAGCTGAGCTCGCTCACGTGAACAAGTCCCTCGACGCCATCACCGATATCGACGACGACACCGAAGTCACGGATGTCGACGACGCGCGCTTCGAAGCGTTGCCCGACCTCGAGGCTCTTGAAGCGCTCGCGCGTGGCCTTGCGGCGCTCTCGCTCGAGGATAGGGCGCCTCGAGACAACGACACTGCGCGCTCCGCCACCCTTCGCAGGTGGAAGGGTGAAGGTGAGTTTCTTTCCAACAAAGGCGTTCGGGTCGTCGATCGGCTCGAGGGACATCGCGCTTGCCGGGCAGAAGCAGCGGACACCATCGACGAGGACATCGAAGCCGCCGCGATTGAACCCGAAGACAAGCCCCTCGACCTCAACGCGCTGCCCACGCAGCGCACGGAGGCGCGCACGGACGAGCTTGCGGTCGATGTAGCGGTTGAGGATCGCCACATGCCCGCTCTCGGAGACCGAGATGACGCGGCCGCGAACGATGGCTCCCTCCTCGACGCTCGTCTCACCAAGTGCGGGGACCACGTAGGAAGCCACCTCGGGCGGGAGCTCGACGGTGGCCTTGGCCGCTTCGGATGAGGACGCTCCGGCGCTCGCCTCTTCGTCACGGTCTTCGTTGGCATCTTGAGCCGGGCTTTCGCCTTCGGAGCTCGCCTCGGCCGCCTGCGGTGTGGTCTCTTCAGCGTGCACCGTTTCGACCGGCGGTGCCTCGGAGGTCGTCTGAGCGGCGGCTTCGGGCGCCTCGCCGGCAGCAGAGCTCGCCTCTTGCCCCGCGCCGTCGGGAGCGGTCTCTTCGGCAGCCGGGTCCGCAGCCGCTTCCGTCGCTTCTTGGGCGCCCGCTTCGGACTCTGAAGCGGTGCTTTCGCTGGCCTCGCCTGCCGGAACATCGTCTTCGTCCGGCTGAGCTTCGGTCGGAAGCTCGGCGATCTCGCTCGGCTCGAGCGCGTCCATCACGGCCTCGGCCTTACCGAAGAGGTCGATCCGCGCCGCACCCGATTCGACGCGCACCACGCGGCCCGCGACGATCTCGCCCGCGCTGAACGCGTGCTTGCGTTCGACGCCTTCGAAGAAGCGCGCGAACGGACCGGCCGGGCGCTCGGCCTGCTCGCCTCCCTCGCCCTCCGCCGCCTTCTTCTTGCGGCGACGTCGTTTGCGCTTCTTTCCGCCTTCACCCACTCCACCACCTTCGCCGGCCGCGCTGGTGGCCTCGCTCGATGCAGAGGCCGCCTCACTCGACGATTCGGATGCAGGCTCCGCATGCGTCGCCTCCGCCCTCTCCGCCGTTTCGGCTTCACTCGTCGACGGGCTTTCCGGCGCAGCCACGGGCTGGCTCTCGCTCGGGGTTTCGTTTTGCGCCACCTCGGCGGCGCCGCTCGGGGCCTGCTCGGCCGTGTTTTGCTCCGCCGCGTCTGAGGGCTCGACCGCCCCATCCCGCTCGGAAGGATCCTGATTCGACATGCCTGTAGAAACCTCGCCCAGAACGGGCTTTTATGGCGCTCGCGTCTCCAACTGGGACCGAACCTCCATGCGATTGGGGCTCGGCCTCCACGTGAGTGGCGGTTTGGCCTCCTTGGAGCGAGGCCAAACCTCCGGCTGGACACGCGAGCGCGCGCGCTCGATAAAGGGCATTGAGCGTAAAAGCGCAGGCGCGGCGCGTCAAGCCACGATGGGTCTGCGGGGAGGAACAAAAATTCTTCGATTTATTCGCCGAGTCGCTTAGAGTTGCACTATCGTGTCTGAAAGAGATGGAAACGAAGAGAGGCGATCGGCGGTGAGGGCTCCGATCGAGCTGAAGGTCGAGTACAAGCGTCTGAATTCCTTCTTCTCGGACTACACGAAGAATATCAGCCGCGGCGGCACCTTCATCCCCACCACAAAACCGCTCGGTATCGGAACGGAATTCGTTTTCAAGCTGTGCATCCCGAAGCGCGAAGAGCCGCTGTCGCTACGCGGCAAGGTGCAGTGGATCGTCACGGAAGAACAAGCCACCGAGGAGCAGCCCTCGGGTATGGGCATTGGCTTCGTTTACAAAAACGAGATGGAGCGCGAGCGGGTCGAATCGATCGTTGAAAAGCTGATGGTCGACAGCCTCGGTGAAGAGCTCTACGCCAAACTGATGCGCCGACGCGATCGCTCCGCCTGATCCGGGCGCGTCACCAAAAAGGGAGCCCTTTCGCTCGGCCGGGCGCGTGGACACCTCGGCTCCCCGACGTCGTCGGAAACCGGAGCCGCGCTCCGCACTTGATGCCGACGGTTCGAGTTCCACCCCCGAAAGCTTGCGCTCAGCCCTCCGTGATTTAATCAGAGTCGGCGCATCGCACCTGTCATCGCCCGCCCGACGTGCTAAGGACGTGGCAAAGGCGTGCCAAAGAGAGAATAAACCATGCATACCACCGCTGAAATTCGCGAAAAACTGAACCAACTCAGCGGGCGCCTCTCGGCGCTCCGGAGGTATCTTTGACCTCGACGGTCTGAAGCATACTGTCGATCGCCTTACGAACCTGAGCCTCCGCGAAGGCTTTTGGGATAATGCTGAGGAAGCGCAGCGTCTGATGCGCGAGCGCTCTTCCGCCGAGACAACCATCAACAACCTCGAGCGCCTCGAGCGGGAGACGAGCGATCTGCTCGAGCTGCTCGAGATGACCGAAGAGGAGCCCGAGCTTCTCGGCGAGATCCACGAGCAGCTCGAGCCGATCGAAGCCGGCGTGCGCGAGCTCGAGCTCCGCCGGATGCTCTCCGATCCGAACGACGACAACGACGCGATCCTGACGATCACTCCAGGCGCGGGCGGCGTCGACGCTCAAGACTGGGCCGAGATGCTTCTTCGGATGTATCTGCGCTGGGCCGAACGACGCGGTTTCAAGGTCGAGCTGCTTTCGAAGCAGCCCGGTGATGAAGCAGGGATCAAAGACGCATCGGTGCTCGTCAAAGGCGAGTTCGCCTATGGCTATCTCCGCGCCGAAAACGGCGTCCATCGCTTGATTCGCATCAGCCCCTTTGACTCGGGCGCGCGTCGGCATACGGCGTTTGCGGCCGTGAGCGTCGTCCCCGACCTCAAAGACGACCTTACGCTCGATTCGATTGTGATCCGCGATGAGGATCTCGAAGTCTCGACGATGCGCTCAGGCGGCGCGGGCGGACAGCACGTCAACCGGACCGAATCCGCCATCCGCATCCGCCATATCCCGACCGGCTTTGTCGTGCGCTGCGATAACGAGCGGTCCCAGCACCAGAATCGCGAGACGGCAATGAAGATGCTCCGAGGCCTCATCTTCGAGAAGGAGAGACGCGAGCGCGAGGCCGAGTTCGAAGATGCATTTGGAGGCGATAAGAACGAGATCGGCTTTGGCTCCCAGGTGCGCACCTACACGCTCCAGCCATATACGATGGTCAAGGACGAGCGAACCGACCATAAGATGACCAACGCCGAGGCCGTCCTCGACGGCGATCTCGACGGATTTATCGAGAGCTGGCTCATGCTCAGCTCCGATCGGCGCGAAGCCAAGAAGAAACAACCCGCGAATGGCGGCGCATAAGCACGCAAAGCAGCGGCTCAAGGATTGAGAGTTCGAAGGAGTTAAGAGTGTCGAGCGAGAGCGAGTTGCGCGAGGTCCGCGCGAAGAAGGCGGAGACGCTGAAAGAGCGCGGCAAACAGGTCTTCCCCAATGATTTTCGCGTAACCGATGCGATCGAGGCTTCACGCCGCGAGCTGCTCCGGATCGCCCGCGATGAGAGTGAGCTCGAAAAGCTCACGGGCGAAGACGGCATCACCGAAGACTCACCACGCTTCAATCTCTATGGCCGCGTGATGGCCAAGCGCGGCCCCTTCCTCGTGATTCGCACGCCCTATGGCGACGCGCAGGCGCTCGTTCGGAAAGAACTCCTCGACGAAGATGACGCCGCGGATTTCGCAATCCTCGATCTTGCCGATCACGTCTGTGTCGAGGGGCCAGCGATCCGCACGCGGACCGGTGCGCTCGCCCTCCGCGCAGAACGTTACCGGCATCTCTCTAAGGCCATGCTTCCCCCGCCCGGAAAGTGGCACGGTCTCAAGGACGTCGAAAAGCGCTATCGCGAGCGCTATGTCGATCTTTTTGCGACCCCCGAGGTTGCCGAGGTCTTTCGCGCGCGGACGACCATCCTCAAAGCGCTCCGACGCTTCCTCGACGATCGCGATTTTCTCGAGGTCGAAACGCCCCTTCTCCATCCGGTTCGGGGCGGGGCGACGGCCAAACCCTTCACCACACACCACAACGCACTCGATCTCGATCTTTACCTGCGCATCGCCCCCGAGCTCTACTTGAAGCGCTTGCTCGTCGGCGGCTACGATCGGGTCTACGAGATCGGCCGGGCGTTCCGAAACGAGGGCATCAGCACCCGCCATAACCCCGAATTCACGATTCTTGAATTCTATATGGCCTACGTCGGCTACGAGGAGTTGATGGATCTCGGCGTGGGTCTCTTCCGTGAAACGGATCGCGCCTTTCAAAAGGCTCACCCCACACTTGTGACCGAGCGAAGCTTCGATCTCGAGGCAACGTGGGCCCGCGTGACGATGGTCGATTCGATCCTCGATCGGATGGCGCGCGATGGGTTTGAGCCCTCTGCGTTCGACGGCCTTCTCGATCGCGAGACGCTCGACGACGATGCGCGCCTTGCCGCCGCATTCGAGACAGCCCTTCCCCGCGCCGACAAGCTCACGCAAAAGCAAATGCAGGGATGCCGGAACTTCGGTGAGCGCATCTTCTTCCTCTTCGAGCTCCTCGTCGAGCCGCACCTCGAGACGCTCTATCGCACCGAGGATGGAGCGCGCTCGCTCCCCGTCTTCATCACGCAATACCCCTTTGAAGTTTCGCCGCTGGCGCGAAGAAACGATCGCGATCCTCGCTTCACCGATCGCTTCGAGCTCTTTATTCAGGGCCGCGAGGTCGCCAACGCCTTCAGCGAGCTCAACGATCCAGACGATCAGGCGGCACGCTTCCGAGATCAACTCGAGAAAGCCGAGGCGGGCGATGAAGAGGCGATGGATTTTGACGCCGATTATATCCGCGCGCTCAGCCACGGCATGCCTCCCGCCGGCGGCTTCGGCGTTGGCGTCGATCGATTGGTGATGACGCTTGCGGGCATCGATTCCATCCGCGACGTTCTTCTCTTCCCGCTCCTAAGGCCCGAGGCCAGCGCCGAGATCGAATGAGGACAAAGGCTCCCGTCACCCTTCTGCTCATCGCGCTCGTCTCGATTGGCATCGCGATCGACGGGATCCTCCTCTTCATCCGGACGCAAAGCCCCAGCCTTCTTCCGCATTATGTCGACCGCGCGCTCCTTGGCGTGCCGCTCGGACTTGCGCTCGATGGAGCTCTGTCCGCGCTCATTGCGGTCTCTTCCCTGACGCTCTTTTGGCTCGCGCGCTCACAGCCGAGGGGGACGCACGGCCGCGCTCGCGCACTCGCATTTTCCGGCGTCGCGCTCGCCTCGATCGCGCCACGCATTGTCGGATCACTCGCCCTTCACTTCGCCATCGAACGGACGCTCGACGCAAAGATCAGCTTCGACTTCGGTGATGCGGCGCTCTATTTCGCGCTCACCGACGCCGAGGGGCTCGCGCTCCGCGGGACTCAAGCGGCGCGGCTACTCTTCGATGGAGCGGCCTTGGGCGCCATTGGAGCGCTCTTCCTCGCGCTGAGCCGCGAGGTTCGTGCGCGACTCTCCCTCATCTTCGATCTCGTTGTCCTCCTCGCATTCGGCTTTGCGATCGTCGCGCTTGAGCTCGAGCCGCACGAAGGCGATCCGGCATCGCTCGCGCGGGCCATCCTGCGCCTCTCGGTCACCTCGCTCGTTGCGCTCCGGCTCGCCCTCCGCCTCGTCGGCCCCACGCTCCAGCTCATCGAGCGCGGCGGTTTCGAATGGATGATCCCCGCGCGGCATCTTCGCTCACGGAAAAGCGGGTTCCTCGCTGCGACTTCCCTCCTTTCGGTGCTCGCCGTTGCGGTCTCTTGCGCCATGCTCACAACGGTGCTCTCCGTGATGGGCGGCTTTCGGCAAGATCTCAAGGATAAGATCCTTGGACAAAAAGCTCACCTCCTCATCGAGCGCGAAGAGGGGCCATTCACCCCCCAGGACGAGCTCTTAGAAGCGCTCGAAGCGCTTCCCGGCGTGGTCGCCGCGACGCCCTACCTCGAAGCCGAGGTGATGCTTACGACGACGAATGGCTCGGAGGGCGCCGTCCTCCGCGGCATCTCACTTCGCGATCTCGAGCGCGGGACGAACCTCGCTGAGACCCTCGTCGACGGCGATCTCGATCACCTCCGGCATCCCGAGAAGCTCCTCGACATCCCGAGCTTCGACGATGCGTTCGACAGCGGCTCCATCTTCGGCGTCGAGCCCTCGACGGAAGATTCTGCGGCTTTCGGGCGCACGCTTCGAAGAGATCACCTCAAGCGCGAAGAGCGCACCGTCCTCCCTCCGCTCATCCTTGGCCGCGAGCTCGCGCAGGCGCTCCGCGTCTACGTGGGCGACGAGCTCGAGATCGTCAGTCCGCATGGGAGACTGGGCCCGACGGGGAGGCTCCCGAAAACCCGACGCTTTCGCGTCGCCGGGATTTTTTATAGCGGGATGTACGAATACGATATGAAGCTCGTCTACCTGCCCATCGATGAGGCCGCGCGTTTTCTCGGCTCGGGCGAGGCGATCCACGGCATCGAAATCCGAACACGCGATGCTGAGCGGGCGCCGCGGCTTCTTCCGGAGATCCAGCGTCTCCTCGCCGAGACCGATCTCCGCGTTCGCGATTGGCGCGAGCTCAACCAAAACCTCTTCGGCGCCCTCGCCCTTGAACGCCTCGCGATGTTCCTCACCCTCGGCCTTGCGATCCTCATTGCAGGCTTTTCCGTCTTCGGGACCTTCATCCTCCTCATCCAAGAAAAATCGGGCGAGATCGCCATCCTGCGCACGCTCGGCGCGTCGACGAAGCAGATCCTCCGCTCTTTCATCCTCGAAGGCTTCATGATCGGCACGCTGGGCTCGATCCTTGGCCTCGGACTCGGTTATCTTCTCGTCTTTGCGGCCAAGCGCTTCCGCATCAGCATCCCCAGCGAGATTTTCTATATCGACCACCTCCCCGTCCACGTCGAGCTTCTCGACTTCGTCGTGGTCGGCATCTCCTCCATCCTCGTCTGCGTGCTCGCAACGATCTTCCCCGCCGAGATGGCTTCGCGCCTCCGCCCTGTCGACTCCCTTCGCCATGAATGAAACCCTCATCCGCCTCGAAGGCATTCAAAAGGTCTTCGATCGCGACGGCGCGAAGCTCGATGTCTTGCGCTCCATCGATCTCTCCGTTGAGCGCGGAGAGATGGCGGCCATTGTCGGGCCGAGCGGTGCCGGTAAAAGCACACTTCTTCACCTCATGGGCACGCTCGATCTACCCACGTCGGGGTCGATTCGATACGCGGGGCGCGAAGTGACGGGACTTTCGGCGAATGCGCTCGCTCGGTTTCGAAACGAGCATATCGGCTTCGTCTTTCAGTTCCACCACCTCTTACCGGACTTCGACGCGCTCGAGAATGTGATGATGCCGGGCTTCATCCGCGGAGAGTCACGAAAAACGCTCGAGCCGCGGGCGCGCGAACTACTCGATGCCATCGGCCTCGCACATCGCGCGACCCATCGCCCCTCCGAGCTCTCTGGAGGCGAACAGCAGCGCGTCGCGCTCGCCCGGGCGCTTATCATGCGTCCCGATGTGATCCTCGCCGATGAGCCGACGGGAAACCTCGACTCTGTGACGAGCGAGCGGATGAACGATCTTTTCTTCGAGATCAACGAGCGGTTTGAGACGACCTTCGTCATCGTCACCCATAGCCGTGAGCTCGCGAGTCGCCTCCCGCGCGTCATCCGGATGCGTGACGGCGAGATCGAGGGGGAAGATCGCGCCCCGGCCCCAAACGCGAGAATTGGGCGCGGCGATGAGGAAAAAGAGGACACCCCCGAGGATGGTGGAGGAGACGGCGCTTGACCCGCTCATCCCCCCTCGGTATAGCGGCGAAGCTCCAGCACATGCGTCTCTTCACCGGAAGCCTAGCCTTGTTTTGGGGAGCGCTCGCGCTCCTCGTCGCCGGGTACTACGCGGAGACAGCGAAAGCGCAGCTTCTAACCGACGAAGACATCGAATATCAGCGCGAGCTTGACCGCGAAGAGGCGCGACGCGCTGAAGAGGCCGAGAGAGCAGGCGCGCAGCTCGAGGATGAAGCACAGGAGGCAGAGAGCCTCGACGAGGATTTTGAGGAAGGATCCGCCCGCCCGAGACGAGAGCCCTCCGAAAACCCGTATGTGCCTCAAGAAGATCCCGACGCCGGGATCCAGCTCCCGCGCACGATCTGCGAGGGCCGCGAGATCCGCTCCATCGACTTCGAGGGCATCCGCCGGGTCGAGCGCGCCGATGTCCTCCTCCGCTCAAGGCTCAGAGAAGGCATGATCTGCCGCGATGCGGAGATCACGCTCGCCGCCAAGCGACTCTGGGATATGGAGTTCTTCGACGATCTCGTCATCGAGGCGGAGCCGGTCGGCAACGCGATCGCGCTCATCATCCGCCTCACCGAGCGCCCCGTCATCGGCGAGATCCGCTTCGAGGGAAATGACGACGTCGACGATGAGGACATCGAGAAAGCCCTTACCCTCCGCCAGGGCGAAATTCTCTCCATGCCGAAGGTACGCGCGCAACTCACAAAGATCCGCGATGTCTTCGCCGAGGAAGGTTTTTTCCTCGCCGACGTGAGCTTCGAGCTCGGCGAGCTCGACACCCGCCGCGGCGAAGTCGATATCGTCTTCAAGATCGACGAGGGTCCGGCCGTCAAAGTCCGCAAGATCCGCTTTGTCGGTAATAAAGAGCTCAAGAGCTCCGAGCTCCTCGGCATCATGAAGACGAGCGAGACGGGCTTCTTCTCCTTCATCACGTCGAGCAACGAGCTCAATCGCGACGATTTCGATGAAGATGTGATGCGACTTCAAGCCTATTATTACGATAAGGGCTTTCTCGCGATGAGCACCGGACAGCCTCGCATCGAGCTCACCGCCGATCATCGCTACGTCGACATCACCATCCCCATCGATGAAGGTCCGCGCTTTAAGATCGGCAAGGTTCGCCTTCGCGAGATGACGGATGCCGGACTTCCCGGCGAGCTCCTCGAGAGCGAAGAGCGCCTCCTCAAGCGACTCAAGGTTTCGGAGGGAGAGTATTTTTCGCGGACCGACATCGCGATGGGCATCCAAGACATCACCCGAGCCTATCGCGACGCCGGCTATGCGCGCGTCGAGATCGATCCCCTCACCGACCTCCATCCCGACACGCACATCGTCGATCTCGATCTCGAAATCCGTCGAGGCCCCCTCATCTACCTCGATCGGATCGAGATTAAGGGAAACACAAAGACGCGTGATCGTGTCATTCGCCGCGAGATGCTCATCCTCGAGGGCGATCGGTACAGCGAATCGCGCCTCGAAAACTCGAAAGCGATGATCACGGCGCTCGGTTATTTCGAGCGCGTCGATTTCTCGGAGTCGCCGGGCTCAACGGCCGATACGGTCACGATCAACGTCGAAGTCGTCGAAAAAGCGACCGGGACCTTTCAGGTCGGTGCGGGCTTCTCCTCGCTCGAATCCTTCCTGCTCACCGCCCAAATCATGCAGCAGAACTTCTTCGGGCATGGACAGACGCTGGCTTTCAACCTCCAGCTCTCGGGCATCCGGCAATTTTACCAAATCAGCTTCATCGAGCCCTGGCTCTTCAACTCGCTCTGGAGCCTCTCGTTCGATGCCTATCGAACGACGAACCAATTTGACCTTTTCAATCGGCAGACGACGGGAACGCAGCTCCTTGTGGGACATCCCATCGTCAACCGGAGGCTACGCGTTCGACTCGGCTATCAGCTCGAGCGCGTCGACGTTCGCGATCGAACCCAAGGCTTCGGAAACCAATCCGTCCCCGGCGCTTTCTTCGTCCCGGACGCCTCGCTCCGAAACCGATTCCGTGATGGCCCACCAGCCTCATCATTGCCGGAATCAACTGGGATTCGCGAAATAACCGCATCTATCCGAGCCACGGTTGGTACGCCGACTATTCGGTGCGCGTCGCCGATCGCTTCCTCGGTTCCGAAAACGTCTACATCCGTCAAGACGCCTTCGTTCGCTTCTACCGGAAACTCTTTGGGCCGTTCGTCTTCAAGGCAAACCTCACCGCCGGGCTCATTACCTCGCGTCTGCCCGAAGGCGTGCCGATCAGCGAACGCTATTATCTCGGTGGCATCTACACGATCCGCGGCTATTTCCCTTTCACCGTAGGACCGCGAATCCTGATTCCAAGCCGCGCCGACCCCAACCGAGTCGCGCCGATGCGCGGTCAGACCATCGGCGGAAACGCGCAAGCCTATTACCAGCTCGAGATCGAATTCCCGATCGTCGAAAGCATCGGCATTCGAGGTGTCGTCTTTACAGACGGCGGAAACGCCTGGAACCTTGAGGACTCCCTCTGCCAAGGCGCGAGCGTGAACGATCCCGTGGCTTCGGAATGCGGCTTCGGGGGGATTCGGACCTCGGCCGGCTTCGGATTCCGCTGGTTCTCGCCGCTCGGACCGCTCCGCTTCGAATTCGGCTTCCCGATCCGGCGCCGCGAGGCCTTCGATGAGAAACCGATGCGTTTCGAGTTCAATATCGGAACCTCGTTCTAAGCTGGCACTTTTCAAACGCTCCCGAACCCAATAGCCTCTCCGAGCGAATAAACCATCCTCGGCGAACGTCTCATCTCTAGGGCCCGCGCCTCACGTTCCATAGGAACGCTGCCTGATGCGCTTGGTTCGGTGCCCACGCAAAAGTACACGAAAGGTCCTTAAGGATGTCCTTCTACCGCAGCCTCCCCGTATCCCTCCTTGGCCTCTGCCTCTTCGGCTTTTTCACGGCGCCCGTTCAAAAGGTCGAGGCACAAGAGATGAAGATCGGCGTCGTCGATCTTCAGCGCGCGATGAATGAGACTGAAGAAGGGCGGCGCGCTAAGAGTCGCCTGAAAACGCTCTTCGATCGCCACCAAAAGAAGCTCGACGAGGCTCAAGAAGAGTTGAAGAAGATGGGCGAGCAGCTCGAAGCACAAAAGAACGTGCTGAGCGAAGCGGTCCTTCGCGAGCGGTACGCCGCGTATCAGCAAAAGCTCGCTGAGCTCCAGCAGACCTATTACGAGTCGCAGCAGGAGCTCGCCGCGAAAGAGGCGGAATACACACAGAAGATCCTCGAGCGCATGCAGGCCATCCTCCGCCGCATCGGCCAAGCCGAAGGGTTTACGCTGATCGTCGAGGTGAACGAAGGCGGCGTGATCTTCGCTCCGAACCATCTGGATTTAACGGATCGAGTTATCCAACGTTATAATGCGGAGAACCCGGTGGGCGGCGGCTCGTCCATGAGCACGATGCGCTCGACCACCATGATGAACTGAGCCCATCTCCTTGCCACGCGCGCCACTCGTCCTCACATTACTCCCTCTTCTCCTTCTCTCTTCGGCGCGCGCGGAGAGCGAACGGCCGACGCTCAACCTCGAGGAGATGCTGGCGCTCGCCGAGGCCAATTATCCGGGCCTCGAAGCGCGTCTGCGCGAAATCGAAGCCGCCGAGGCGCGGCTGGATGAGGCGCGGATCTCGCCCTACATGCAGATCCGCGCCACGGGCAATTTCGCCGTGGTGCCCGAAGCGTCGGGAACTCCCCTCTATTCGAATGAGACTCAGCTGAACCTCGATGGGCGCTGGGGTCCAACGGCGGGTGGCTTCATCGAGGCCGCCATCCCGCTTGTGACTTTTGGGAAGCTCCCAGCCTTGAGAGAGCTCGCTCGGGTGGGCGTGCGCAGCTCGAAGCTCGAATATGAGCGCTCGCTCGCGAAGCTCCGGGAAGAGGTGATCCGGGCCTACCTCGCCCTTCAGCTCGCGCTCGATCTTCGTGTGATGCTCGAAGAGGGTCTCGGTTATCTAGAGCGCGCGCGCATGGTGATCGAGAGCCGTGCAGGTGAAGAGAGCGGCGATGTCGATCCAATGGATTCCTATCGCATCGCCGCCGTCAGAGCGGAGCTTGGCGCGCGCGAAGCCGAGATCGGGCGTCTCGAGGCCGGGGCGCGCGCGGCGCTCGAAACGCTCACGGGGATCCAATCGTTCGAGATCGCCGATTGTCCCCTCGAGCCCTTTGAGCTCCGCCTCGGTACCGATCCGGGCGAAGACGCCGAAGAAGCCATCGCCGCGCGCCCAGAGCGGCAACTTCTCGACCAAGCACGGATTGCCCGCGAAAGCGAACTTCGCCTTCATCGAGGAAAGTTCTATCCCGATCTTCTCCTCGTCGCGCGGGCCGGCGCTCAGCTCACGCCGGGGCGCACCAACATCTCGAATCCCTACATCTCGGACGCGCCGAATACCCGCGTGCTCGGCGCTGCCATCGCGCTCCAATGGGAGCTCGACTTCTACGGAACGTATAAGAGGATGATGCGTGGGCGAGCCCTAGTCCAAGCGGTGGAGGCGAAGACGCGCGAGGCCGAAGGCGGGATGCGCCTAGAGATTCGAGAGGCGCGCGCTCGTCTCGACGCCGCTCGAAGGAAGCTTCGCGCGTTTGACGAAGGCGAACGAACGACGCGAAGCTGGACCGTAGCCGCGATCCAAGGCTACCAGATCGGGACGACCGAAGCACGGACGCTGATCGAGGCCTTGCGGGCCTATTATTCGCAGCGCGGGAGCCGCCTCCAGGCAATCTTCGAGCTGAACTCGGCCGTCGCTCACTACCTCCGCCTCATCGCCAGCGGAGAAGCGCCGGTCGGCGGATGGAATCGCTCGTGCGTCCTCGTGGAGGATGAAGATTGAGCGCACATCGCCGAAATCAGAGGCGCTTTCCTTGGCTCGCCACGCTCGCGCTCGGATGGATCGCCCTCGCCTTTGTTGGGGCGCAGACCAAGGTCGAGGCCAAAATTCCAGACGGCGAAGAGGCCGCCCGCGCCTATATCGCAGAGAACCACGGTCGCCTTCTTGAGATCTTGAAGCGCCCCAAATCACCGAAACGCGATCGTGAGATCGGTGAGCTCCTCCAAGACTTCCTCGACTATGAGCGCATCTCCGAAACGTCCCTCGGCGCGGGATGGGGCAAGCTAAAGCCGACCGAAAAAGAGCGCTTTCAATCCCTCCTCGGCGATCTCATCGAGCGAAACTACATCGCGAGTCTCGAAGATACGAAGCACTTCGCCATCCGCTATCTCGACTCGCGCAAGGACGAAGGAAGCTACATCGTCGAGACCGAAGCGCGCGATCGAAAGAACCGACGCGCCCCGCCCATCCGCATGAGCTATCGCCTCGTCGAGCGCGGCCCCTCTTTCCGCGTCATCGATATCGTCACCGACGGGGTCTCACTCGTGACGAACTACCGAAATCAATTCAGCCGCATCCTCGCAAGAGACGGTTTCGAAGCGCTCATCGCCAAGATGGAGGAGCGCCTCGAGAGCGGCTGACCCGCCTTATTCAAGCGCTTTTCGATAGAGCCGATCTCGATCGCGAATCACCAGACGCCGCGAGTCGAACTCGATGATGCCCGAGCGTTTGAATTCGCCGAGAACGAGCGTGACGGTCTCGCGCGTCGAGCCGATGTAGTTCGCGATGTCGAGATGGGTGAATCGCTGGGAAATCAGGACTCCTCGAGAATCGGGAACGCCATAAGCCGCGGCCATATCGAGAATGAACTCGGAAAGTCTTGCCTCGACCGAACGCGAAAGGAGCGAAACCAATCGTCGCTCAAACACGGTGGCGATCTCTTGCGAATATCGAAGAAGTGAGGACGCCAGCCGCGGTGAGCGATGGGCAAGCTCATTGATAAGGGACGAGGGGATGGCGACGCCTTCGATATTTTCGAGCGCGACGGCATGCCGCGCGACCCGTCCCGCGACGGGCATGATGCGTTCCTCAAAGAGAAGGGAGCCCGCATCGACATAGGAGAGCGTCAACTGACGATCG